>CAZYIR010000159.1:0-8720 GCA_964647165.1 uncultured Candidatus Peribacteria bacterium | reverse complement strand
CTCTATGGGATACAATGGTGCTAAGAATCTCGCGGAATTACGCAAACGAGTTCAATTTGTTCAAATAACTTCCGCTTCTTTAAAAGAATCTCATCCACATGATGTTTCCATTTTAAAAGAAGCTCCCAACTATCGGGGATGAAATATTTTTAGCGAGCTGGATAATTAAATTATTAGATTGATCCCCAAAATTTCGCGGAAGATTTATAAATTTTTCCGATCAAAATTTAGTAAAGTTACATCAAAAACATTTTCATAAGGGAAATTTAAATTAGGTGTTTTTTTAAGTTGAAATTCTTGTCCGTTGAAAACATAATTTTTCATAAACTCATATTTTTTTTTCAAAGCTGAGGAATGATGTAGAATTCCGCGAAATTTTTCTCCATGCAATCTATAAAATAAGTAACTTTCCGCGAAATCTTCAAAACAATCACTTTCGGCGTATCTGGAAACAAAATCTTTATTTTTCGCGGAGTGCTTTTTGTGATGCGCATTTTCCCAAGAAATTTTATAAAAAAGAAAACTTAAGTCGTCGTTCAAAATTGGTTCTTGTCCATCGTAAAAATTAGTTTGATGACCTTGCCGACCTTTTAATGCCCCCAAATCTGTAATATGTCCCATTTCATGTACGAAAACAGCAATTAGTTCTTGATAATTTTTAATTGAATCAGTGTGCAAAATTATTTTTTTGGAATTAGACAATCCTCGCGAAATATTTTTACCTTTATACACTTCTAAATCTTTTAGAGCTTCTGTGTGCCATTTTGGCAAAGCGATTATGGAGGCCCTTAAATTTTTTTTTATTCTGTCTAAATAATTATGATCAGTGGTGGTTTGTCGAAAATTTTTCGCGGAAAAATGTCCGTTCCACGGTTTTTTAAATTTAATTGATTTTTTTTTCGAAAAATTTCGCGAAAGTTGGGGTGCTTTTTTCAGATAAATTCTTTGAGAACTATAACTGCTGTGAAATTTTCTTTTATCTTCAAAATTATCAGGAAGTTCCGCGAAATTTTGTGTGTTCCAGAAGCTAATTAAGGTTGTTAACAAAGAGGTAAACATCATTATAAAAACTAAAAATCTGTTTTTTTTGGGTTTTTATTTTGATGCTTTTTGATAAAAGCATTTTTTTTTCAAAAGTCAAAAATTTCGCGGAGAAATTTTTTGTAAGCAAAATAGGTTGAAAAAAACTTCAAAAACTGGTAAAATTATGAGATTATTAAGAAAACAAAAATGAAAAACAACTCTAAACAGCAAAATTTCGCGGGGAAAATATTGTGGTTATTGATTTTTGTAACCGCTTTTTTCGTTAATACTGCTTCAGCAGTAACCGTTGATAATTGTTCTACATTGCCTTTTGAAGATTGTAGTTTTGGTATTGATAATACCGGAAATAAATGTGTTTGGGATAACGAAGTTGGGGTTTGTTTCGGTAGTAATATGGTTCAAGAATGTAGTCAAAAAGAGACTTGGGCCGGATGTTTTTTGAAAAAAGGATGTGTTTGGTATAACGATGGAAAAGGAGCAAAATGTAAACCGCGAAGTTCTAAACATTTAGCGGAAGCAACTTGGACAGAAGTTGATTGTCGTTTGGTTTATACAGCTCATGCTTTTAAAGACACAGATGAGTATGGACAAGAAGTTTGGGTGGGCGGATATGTCGATTATGATGATCAGAATAGTGAACATGATAAAACTTATCTTCAAACGGAAGAGACAAAATATAAATATTTTAAAAACTTACCAAATTATGTGGTTAATGATGAAGAAACTCATACTTTTGAAACAACTCAAGATAAAAAATTCGCGGCTTCAGAAGCGTGTTTATATGTTGTAAATCAAGGTGGTAGCGTTTGTGATTATTCGCATTGGTTAAACGATAAAGGGAAACGGAAATGTCGCGAATATTTAAAATTAAAAGAAAAAGCCTTAAATGAAAAATGTTTGGAAGAAGTTGAAAATGTTTGGCAACGAAGTTTAAAAACAAATGAGGATCGATTAAATAGAAGAGAAGGGATAGCTTGGTGTAAAGAACAAGCTTCAAATTTAAGTTATTCATTTATAAACGAAGAATATTCAGGTCCGATTTTTGATGGGCCGGGATTGCGCGGTGGAGCGCAAATGGCACAGATGAAACTATCAAACTCAATTTCTAAGCAGCGCGATATTAAAAAATTAATAATAAGTTGGGCTAAATTTGCTTTGGAAATAGCGGCAGTTTTAGCTGTTTTAGCCTTGATTTATGCTGGATTCCGTTATATAACGGATATGGGAGATGGCGGTGGAATAGAAGCCGCGAAAAAAATTATTATTTGGACAATTGTGGGAATTTTGTTGATTCTAAGTTCTTATGCAATTGTTAATACGGTAATTAAAGCACGGTTTGGAGCAGATGATTCCAGACCAGAAATAATTATTACTTCTTTTGTTAATAAAATAAAAATTTAAAAAATGAAAAAATTTATTATCGGTTTTTTGGCTTTCAATATTTTCGCGGGGATTACTATTGTAAGTGCTGATTTCGTTGATGCTGTGAACAATGCAGCGGATGCAGTAGAAAGTGTAGCGGAAAAAACAGGAGAATTTAGTAGAAATGTAACAGAATTTAATTTGAAATTGGAATATTTCGCGAGACCATACAGTGAAAAAGATTTAACTTTTGCTGAGTGGTTAGACTTGCATGGTTATACAACTATTGGGGCAGGACCAATCCCTACGGGAAGTTTTTCTTTACCAGAAGCGGAAGAATTTGGTGAAGTAGGAGCCAATACAAACTTGAGAAGTTTTTTATTAAATGTAACTAATTGGGTGCTTAGTTTTTTGGGATTGATTTGTATAATTATGATTATTTATGCTGGATATTTATGTATTATCGTTGGTGGAGAAGATGGGAATGAGAAGTGTAAAAAAATCCTTATTTATGTGGTGGTTGGAGTTATTGTTATTTTAGTATCTTATGCTTTAGTAAATACAATTATTAAATCGACGGTTGAAGGAGGAGACAATTATTCCGCGATTTCTGTTTCGAGAAATGCCGTTCATGGTAATATTTCAGTGACGGGTGGAAATGCTCTTTCTTATGGACAAGTGGTTTTATTAGACTCGGGGGCTGTTGTTACTTTTACAGCTGAAGCACCAACTAGCGGTAATTATTCCGCTCCGGATAATTTACAATGGAGTTTTGGAGATAATTCAATAGTTGTTTCTAATAATGGAACAAATTCAGTGGAAAGAACATTTTTTGATGATGGATTCAAAGAGATAGTTGTTATCGGAAAAATAATTGAAACGGTTGATGGAGTGGAAATTGAACATGATTATGTGGCTCGACAAAAAGTATTGGTAGGACCTAATGTTGTTGCGAATTTTACAATATTACCAGTAAGTCCGCGAGTTAATGATACAGTACATTTTGATGCAAGAAATTCACAAGCATTGGTAGGAACAATTGATTCATTTTCTTGGGATTGTTCACCATCTAATTTGTGTGCAGGCTTTACAAATGTTAATGATAACGAGTTAGATGCGGTATTTGATACAGCTGGAACGGTTACAGTAACTTTAACAGTTACTCCAAATCCAGGAGCATCTGCAACATTTTCAAAAACATTTGAAGTTTTGCCACCGAGTGTTACTTCATCTATTCAAGCGAAATTTAATGTTTCATCTTCAACACCAATAGTTAATAATTCGGTTCATTTTGTCGGAATGGCTTTACCGGCGGGAACCGTGCCGGATAATTTTACTTGGGAATGTTTTCCAATGGGAACAACGAATGTAAATATATGTACGGATTTTAATGCTAACGCTTCTGGGAATTTAGACTTTTACGCGATTTTTTCAGAAGTGGGAAATGCAAAAATATCTTTGACCGTAGAAAAAAATGGGGAAATTTCAGCTCCTTTTGAAAGAGTTATCCATGTTGTAAATACGGCTACTTATTCCAGAGGTTTTGGTGGAAATGATATCAATTTAAATGTTCCGTCTGCAGCTAGAGTGACAGAGTCCGTGCAATTATCAGCATCTACAACAAATTCCAATTATACAAATTTTCGCTGGACATTGCCGAACGAAGTTAAAACTGGTGATGTGGTTACAACCGTTTTTCAGGATGTAGGTAGTAAAAATATAACATTGGAAGCTTTAGATGATAATGGAAATGTCGCGGAAACTTTATCTAGAAATGTTTTGGTAGTGGAACAAGGAGTCCCAATTCCTGGTTTAAAAATTAATGGAGAAGCGGTTTATCCAGGAAGCACGATAAATATTCTTTTAGGAGAAAATTTAAATTTTCAGACAAATTCTGCAGATAGTTCTGGAAATACGGGAGCCTCGGCAAATGTTACACATTCTTGGGTTTTAGATGGGACAGTTGTTAATGAAAATATGTTGTCAGGTATTTCCGCGAAAATAGGAACTTATTCTTTAAAATTAAATGCCATTTCCAGTTTGGATCCAAACAAAAGATCTTCTTTACAGTTTAAAATAAAAGTTAATAGGAAAGCGCCTAAAATAAATTTAGAAGTAAGAGAATCTTCTTTAGGGAAAGGTTTTTATAAATTAAAAGCTCAAGTAGACACGGAAGGAACACCTAAACGTTATAAATTTGAAGTTTTGGAAAAAGGAAAAGTTGTTGCTACTCAAATTGTAAATTCAACAGATAAAAATGTAGAAACAATTATTGATTTATCAAACAAAGTTGGTGAACATAATTATGTTTTCCAGGTTTTAGAAACGGAAACGGATGGAGCTGTCGCGAAAAAAATAGTTAATAAAAGTGTAAGAATTGATGCTACAGAAGTGGTAAATAACGAGCCGATAGTGGAAATATTTACAACTCCGGCGACTAATGGACTAACTTCTACAATGTTTAGATTTTATGTTCAAGCTGATGATCTTGATAATGATTTTTTGACATACAAATGGGAATTTCCTAATGGAAAAAAAGTTTTAGGGAAAACAGCTAATCACCGGTTTGAAACACCAGGAAAAAACGAAGTAAAGGTAATTGTTTCAGACGGAATAACGGAAGTAGAGGCAACGGAGGTTATTGATGTGGTTGATGATCCTAATTATCATAATAATAATCATGCTCCTTCTATTTCTTCCAGTGGAATGTCTCCGGGAAATACGGGAAACACTGAAACAGTATTTAAATTTTATGCTTTGGCAGAAGATGTTGATGGAGATGAATTGGAGTATTCTTGGTCTTTGGGTGATGGAAATGTGATAAATTTACAAAATATTTCGTATCAATATTCCACTCCGGGAAAATATTCCGCGAAATTATCAGTTTCCGATGGAGTAAAAACAGTTACAAAATTATTTTCAGTAACAGTTGTTAAAGTGGGAGAAGAAATTCCACCAAGTACAATTGAAGACTATGAATTAACTCATGATATTAGTCAGCTTGGTTTTGACAGCGGACAAGTAGCTATTGGCAGCACTTTAACTTCACAAAATATCGCGGAATTTGCCGACCAAATTACTTCCGCTTTAGAAAATGCTACGCCGGAGGAAGCAACTTTAATGCAAGATATTTTATCGCTTATAGATGAATATAATCGAGAAACAGATCCTTTAAAGAAAAAAACTTTATTATACCAAATAAATCAAAAGCGTTTGGAATTAGAAATACTAAATGCTGAACTTAATTTTAAATTTGTTGGTTTAGAGGGAACGGTAAATACGAAATTCTTCTTTTACGGTAAAATACCACAATCAAATCGACCTGTTTTAATTAAATGGCAAACTGGTGATGGGCGAGAGTTTATCGGTCAAAATGTTGCTTGGAAGTATTCACAGCCAGGTGATTATATTGTACAAATGGAGGTAAGTGATGGGATATCAGTTGCCACAGATACAATTAACATTAGAATAAATCCGTAAATAAAAATAAAAAATGACAGATCTTAAAAAACAGAATCAGAACTCAAAAATGGCTAATGTCTTTCCGGAGATTCCTAAGTCTCCAGAAAAAGTCGCGGAGAAAGAACCTTCGAATGTAATTTCACAGAAAGAACAAAACAAATCAGAAAAAACAAATCAGGTTCCCGCGAAAAAATCACAAGATAAGGATATTAAAATAAACGAAACTTCCAGGCCCGCGAAAAAATCCGCCAAACAAATTTTTATTGGATTTCTAGCTTTTGTGCTGGGATTGATTGGATTAGCTTATGCTTTTATTTTGTGGAGTTTAATGGAAGGAGGGCTTTCAAATCCTCTTTTTGAAATATTGGGAATGCGTCCGGAAGAATTAAAATTAATGTTGTTAACGGTTACCAATTCCATTTTTGGATTTATTTCTCTAATTTTTATGATTGCTACATTGGTGAAGCTATTTCAGTGGATGATGACTTCATCTGATTCAGAATATAAAAGAAAACATTTGAGAAAAATGGGAGGATATTTTGGAATTTTGGCATTTTTTGTGACAATTTGGATAGGACTTTATTGGCTTATTTCGCGAGCAGAAGCTAATCCAATCAATAAATCTTCAACAGAATCGATGATTATTACAACCCCTAAAAATGTGACAGGATTAACAGCTCCAGTTTCAGTTACTTTTGATATTGGGAAAAACTTATACAAAAAAATCCCCGCGAAATTTGTTCGTCAGATCGAATGGGATTTAAATAATGATGATGTTTTGGAGATGCTTCAGGAGCTGTGATAACTCATCGTTTTTTAAGTCGTGGTGATAATAACGGGCGATATTTAATAAGAGCAAAAGTGTTTTATTTTTCTCCATCTAGTGGTGAAGAAAAAACATATTTGGATCAACGCGAAATTATTATTAGTAATGAAGCAGTTAGTGCAGTTTTAATTAGCAGTGTTGAACAAGGGGCGGTTCCGTTAACAGTTAAATTTTCCGCTAAAGACTCATTTGACCCGGATGGTGACATTGTTCAATATGAGTGGGATTTAGATGGAGACGGAGAATATGAAATTCGCGGAGCGGATAAAGTGGAAATTGAACATATCTTTACAAAAATTGGAGACACAAAAGTTTCTTTAAGAGTAACAGGGCAAAATAATGATTATGCTGTGACAGAAAAAACAATTACAGCAATAGCAGCTGAAGAAAAAATTCGCGCTGATATTTCTTCACAGAACACAAAATTTGAAGGAACAGTCCCTTTGACGATAGAATTTGATGGAAAGCAGTCTTATACCAAAACTGGTAGTATTATTAAATATGAATGGAAAGTTAAAGGAGAAAACAAGAGTTTTGTTGGAAGAAAATTTAAAAGGACATTTGAAGTACCTGGAGAATATGAAGTTTCCTTGGTTGTAGAAAATCAGAATGGAGATAGAGATGAAGCTTTACAAAAAGTTTTAGTTTTTGACAAGAGAAATGTAGTTATCACAACTTCGTCTAAGCCAGACGAAGAGGGGAATATTTCAGGTGTGGTTCCCTTTGAGGTCGAATTTGATAGTTCTAAATCAGAAATTCCGCGAGCAGTAGAATGGAAGTGGGATTTTGAAAATGATGGTATTTATGATGAATTTGCGCAGAAAGTTCGACATATTTTTCGTCAAGCTGGAATTTATGAGGTTAAATTAACAATTGTTGATTCGGAAAACAATGAATATTCTGCAATTAAAAAAGTTTTGGTAGAAGATGCGGGAGTTGTCGCGAAAATTTCGGCAGTTCCTTCGTCTGGTGAGGTTCCATTAAGCGTAGAATTTGATGGATCTGCTTCAACTACTTCTCGTGGTCAGATAATCGATTATATCTGGGAATTTAAAGGAGAACCCCCTATTCATTATGGTAGTAAAATTTCGCGGGAATTTCGTGCGGTAGGGATTTTCCCCGTTAAATTAACAGTTTTAACATCAGAAGGAGAAAAGGCGGAAAAAGAAATATTTGTTTCTGTACGAGGTAAATCATTACAGGCTGATTTTGAGGCAACTCCTTCAACAGGTGTGGCCCCATTGACAGTTTCTTTTGATCCGACTGACTCAAAAGGAAATATTCGCGGTTATTATTGGGATTTTGGTGATGGTAGTGAGTCCTATTTAAATCGACCGGAACACACTTTTATTAATCCGGGAGAGTATGTTGTAAAATTAAGAATTACTGATGAACGGAATTTGTTTTCAGAAACAACTAAAAGGATTGTTGTTTTAGAAACGGAAGACGCTGAAGAGGGTTCTGAAGATAATTAGTTAAGTTAAAGTTGTGTTTTATTTGTCTTTAACAACACTTACAGGTAATTTTCCGCGAAAAAATTGTTTCTGGTTGTTTTTAATGTTAAAATTAGCAGGATGAAAAAAAGTTTATTAATTATCTGCTTGGCTTTCGGCGTTTTTTTTACAAACTGGTCAGTCAACGCTCAAGATAATACTCAAGATAATTCTGCAGATTCAGCTTCTATTTCTTGCAGTGACTGGAAAGATAATGATTTACAGGAACTCTGCCAATAGGCCTTGAAGTACAAATCAAATGCTTCTCAATGGGTAAAACTAACAGATGGGGAGAAGAAAGCTATGAAAATCGATCCAGAAACAGGAGGAGTTGTTGAATATGTATGTGATATGACAATGTGTTATGAGAAAACTATTGGTGGTAAAGCTCTCTTTAAAAAAAAGAAAGAAAATTTTGTACAAGGTTTCCTTATTTTGGAGGAAATAAAAATAAATAAGCAAGAATATTCCGACTTGGAATTGAAGAAAATGTTTATTGAAGCCCGAGATTTTTTTGAAAAAGCGGAAAAATT
>CAZYIR010000158.1:0-6278 GCA_964647165.1 uncultured Candidatus Peribacteria bacterium | reverse complement strand
TTTTCTGATTTTCAAAATACCTAATAAAATTCCCACGAAATTTTCAACGAATTATTACCCCTTTCAAAAAAAAGGGGGCGATTTATAATCTCCCCCACGCAATAACTCCATTAATTCAAAAATTTCGCGGAAAATTATTTTTTAAAAAACTCACACTACTTGTCATTAAGCATATCATTTTTGAATACCAGTCCATGATATGTCCAAACTTTAATTCCTATAACACCATAAGTGGTATTAGCTCGTGCAGTTGCGTAATCAATTTTTGCACGCAAAGTATGTAGTGGAACGGTTCCAAAAGAATAAATTTCACGACGAGCAATATCAACTCCATTCAAACGACCTGAAACCTGCACCTTCATTCCTTTTAACCCAGCTTCTTTAGCCCTTTCCAAAGCCATTTTACAAACACGACGAAACGGAAAACGTCTTTCAATTTGCTCAGCAACAGAATTCGCTATTATTTGAGCATCACCGTCCGCTTTACGAACTTCCTGAACAGTTACTGAAATTGTTTTGTCTCCAAATTTTTCGCGAAGTTCTTTATTTAAATTTTCAATATTTTCACCACTTCTACCAATAATAACTCCCGGCTTACCAGTGTGAACAACTACTGAAATTTTTCCTCCCCCGCGATTAATTTGAACTTTAGACAAAGCCGCTTTTCTCGCGAATTTTTTGGTCAAATATTTCCTAATTGCAATATCTTGCAACAATTTTTCTTTAAATCCTTTATTGTCAGAATACCAGTTAGAATTCCATTTTCTGGTAATTCCCACACGAATCGAAATTGGTGATACTTTTTTCCCCATTATTTATCAGATAATTTAATAGTAATATGAGTTGTTGGTTTATTTAAACGCAAAGCGCGCCCTCTAGTCGAAGGTAAATATCTTTTATAAAAAGGTCCTTTTGTAATAAGAACTTCTTTAATAAGCAAATTTTCTCTTTTTTTATCATTATTTTTTTCTGCATTAGAAATGGCAGAATTAAGAACTTTATACAAAATTTTCGCGGATTTTTTAGGAGTAAACTTCAAAATATTCAAAGCTTCTGATACTTCTTTACCTCGAATCAACCCCGCGACAATATTTGTCTTTTTAGGTGAAATTCTGATGCCTTTTAAAATTGCTTTCATTTTTTTAATATTGTTTATCTATCTTTTCCTCCGTGAGCACGGAATTTTCGCGTTGGAGAAAATTCCCCCAAACGATGTCCAACCATTGCTTCAGTACAAAAAACTGATAAAAATTCTTTACCATTATGTACGGCAAAAGTATGTCCTACAAACTCAGGTGAAATCACGCACGCACGCGACCAAGTTTTAATAACTTTCTTTTTACCCGCCTCATTCATTGCTTTTATTTTTTTAATGAGACGCGGATCTACCCATGGACCTTTTTTTGCTGATCTAGTCATTTTGTAATTTAGTTATTATTTTTTCTTCGCTCTGTGGCGAGATCTAAGAATATATTTATTTGTAACTTTATTTTTCTTACGAGTTTTAACTCCTAATGCATGCGCTCCCCATGGAGTCTTTGGATATTTCATACCAATAGAATTTGCCGCTTCTCCCCCTCCATGTGGATGATCAATCGGATTCATAACTTTACCTCTAACCTGTGGACGACGCCCAGAATTTCTAACTCGACCCGCTTTACCAATTTTGACCAAACTCCATTCTTCGTTCCCCAAAATACCAATGGTAGCAAAACATTCTTTAGGAACTAAACGAATTTCCCCTGATCGTAACTCTACTTGTGCCATATCCCCATCCAAAGAAACAAGTTTTGCGTATTGTCCCGCCGATCGAACAAATTGTCCTCCTTTATTTAATTTAACTTCCAAATTAAAAATATTGAACCCTACAGGAATATTTTTTAACTGCATTCTATTTCCATCAACCGCTTTTGCCTTTATATCTGTTACAACTTGTTGTCCAACCTTTGCTCCTTTCCAAGCCAAAACATATCGTTTTTCTCCATCAGCGTAAACCAATAAAGCTATATTTACTGTTCTGTTTGGATCATATTCAATAGCTACAATTTTCGCGGGAATTCCCATTTTATCAGTCCCCTTGAAATCAATTTTTCTATACTGACGACGAGTTCCTCCTCCTCGATGACGAATTGATATTTTTCCGTTATTACGTCCGGTAACTTTTTTACCACGCTTCAAGAGAGATTTCACAGTGGGTTTCTTTGCGGTAACATCCGCATTATCCAAGTAACTCATTCCTCTCTGAGCATTTGTATTCGGTTTCAATACTCTAATTCCCATTATTTAATTGCGTTAAAATCTAAAGTTTTACCTTCTGGTAAGGTAACAACCGCTTTTTTAATTTCTTTTCTTTTAGTAATTTCTTTACCTCTCCCCACTACTCTAGTTTTTCGCGGTAAATTTATTATATTAACACTTTTTGCCTCTACTCCATAAAACTTATTAAGAGCCTTTTTAACTAGTACTTTGTCAGCCTTAGGATGTACTAAAAAAGTGTATTTCCCCGTCTGAGAAATTGTTTTCTCAGTTTGCACAGGTCCCACGAGAACATCTGTTAATTTAATCATTATTTATTTGGAATAAAAACATTTTCTAATTTTGCCAAAGCTTCTTTCAAAAAACAAACCTTATCCGCCCATAATAAATCATAAGGATTTGTATAATTTGCTAAAATAACTTTAACATTCGGTATGTTTTTTGCTGATTTCTCAAAAACTTCGTTTTTTTCAGGTAAAACAAACAAATATTTTTTAGCTTCTGGTAATTTCTCTAACAATTCCGCGAATTTTTTAGTTTTAGGTGTTTTTTCCGCGAAATTTTCCAGTGCAAAAATATTTTTGTCTTTTGCTTGAACAGAAAGAGCAGAAAATAAAGCAGCTCTTCTTTCCTTTTTAGGCATAGCTTTTGAAAAATTTCGCGTATTTCGTGGACCATGACTAGCTGCTCCTCCCCGCAACAATGTTGTACTTAATGCTCCCCTTCTAGCATTTCCAGTTCCTTTTTGTCGAAAAGCCTTCTTGGCAGTCATTTTAACTTCTCCGCGAGTTTGGACATGAGCAATTGGTTTTCGTCTATTTGCTAAACGCATAACCACCGCCCGATGCATCAAATCTTTATTTATTTTTGCCTCAAACAAAACTTTATTCAAAGCAATATCTCCTGATTTTTTTCCGGTAGCATCATATAAAGCAATTTTCATTTTAATATTCTCGAATAAATAAATAACCATTTTTAGCACCAGGAACCGGTCCTTTCACTGCGAAAAGATTGTTTTCTTTATCAATCTCAACAATTTCGGTCACTTTTGTAACCTGAACATCCCCATAATGTCCCGGAAATTTTTTCCCTTTTAATATTCGCCCTGGTTTGGCACACATCCCTGAAGATCCCGGCTCACGATGATGATGTGAACCATGTGTTTCTCGACCGCGTCGAAAATTCCAACGCTTAATAACACCTGAAAACCCTCTCCCTTTAGAGGTTCCAGTAATTTTAACTTTTTTAATTCCTTCCAAAGTTTCTAACCCCAAAACATCGCCTTTTTTAATTTCTTCTCCTTCTCCTAACGGCAATTCTTTAATAAATTTATACTTCCTATTAACATTTTTCCCAAAATTTTTTCGCGGAAAACTTCCCAAGACAACAGCCGAATACCCATCCTTATCTACTGTTTTAACTTGCAAAACATCTACTCCCTCCGCCTGCAAAAGCGTAACCGGGACAACTTTCCCAGTTTCCGCATCAACAACACGTGTCATTCCGATTTTTTTAGCTAGTAAACCTTTCATTTTATAACATTTTAATTTCCACACTTACCCCGTTAGGCAAGGATAAATTCTGCAAACTATCAATAGTTTTTGCAGTTGGTTCTTTAATATCAATCAATCTTTTATGAATTCGAATCTCGTATTGATCACGAGCATCTTTATTCACAAATGTTGACCGATTAACTGTATACTTTTTGATCCTGGTCGGAAGGGGAACCGGACCCGACACCAGCGAGCCGTTGCGTTCCGCAGTCTCAAAAATAGATCGCGATGCTTCATCGATAATTGTGTAATCAAAAGACTTAACAATTATTCGAACAAGCTGTGGCCCTGCAGCTACTTTATTTTTCGTTGTTTTCTTTGTCGCTGTTTTTTTAGCTGCTGTTTTAACTGTCTTAACAGTTTCTTTAGTTGTTTTTTTGGAAGCCGTTTTTTTAGTTGCCATGCGATTTATACAAAAAGAGCTCGCGGATTTTAAAAAAAGTAAAATCTATGTCAAATCTTTTTTTGCAAGAAATTCCGCGAAATTTTATAATTTTTTCCAAAACAATCCCCAGAAAATTCTTTTATAACCCCTCTTATAATAGAACCCCTGAACCTTCTTAAAAGGACTAGATAAAAGCATTATATAATCATACTTATCTTCTTTTGCAATATTTTCTAATTTATTCATAACCTCAGTCCCAATTCCCTGTCCTTGAAAATTCTTTTTTATCGCAAAAAATTTTAAAAACATAATTTTCTGAAACAAAAAATAGATCTTTGAATACGCCAAAACTCCACAAAAAACTTTCTTATATGATATCTCTAAAAAATTTGTATGTTCTGATGTTCTCTGAAATCTAGTAAAAAATGATTGCCAAAACAATTCCCCATGCTGTAATCCTTCAACAAAAGAAATCCCCGACTCTTCTTCTTCTTTTTTTAAAATTTTCCATAAAATAGTGACACTGATAGCTGGCAAAATGAGTTTTAATAGTTTAATAACTGATTTTTTTCGCTTCTTGGGCAGCGGTCTTAGTTCCATTCTTCATGCAATAATATAAATTCATAATTGATTTTATATCTTTTAAAAATGAACACAAGGTCTTTAAAATCCCGCGAAATTTTATCATTTCCTCAGAAAAAATTCAAACAATCCGTAAACTTATATAAAATTTCGCGAAATTCGCAAAAAAACAAACATCGAATCCCTAAAAACACACAAAATATAAGGTAGTTAAAAATCACCGCGAAAAAAAATCACACTAATTATTCTTTCTCACTAATTATTCTTTCTATTAATCTTTTAATGTCTATCCCCGAGATAACAATATTATTCAAACTCCCAATAACAAAGGCAACTTCCTCCTTATTAAATCTCAAAATTTTTGCTAAAAACTTCTTTTCTGTAATCTCTTTCATAAACAATAAATAAACCAAACGACTTACTTTATCTTCATCTACATTCGGTATTGTTTCTTTAATCGTTCTGCTAATAATTAAAATTAATTGCAAACTGGAAAAATACCTTAATATATTTATACTTATCTCGTGAAAAAACTAAAAATCGGAATCGACGCGCGGATGTATTCGGAAAGTTTTGGAATTGGACGATATATTCTGGAAATTACCAAGCGGATGTTTCTGAAAAAAAACGAAATTGAGTGGGTGATGTTTATGAACGAACCCGCTTTTAGTAAATATAAATTCCCCAAAAATGTAAAGAAAGTTCTAGTTAATGCTGATCACTACTCGCTTGCCGAGCAAACAAAATTTTTACATATTTTAAATAAAGAAAAATGTGATTTAGTCCATTTTTGTAATTTCAACTTACCGTTATTTTTTCGCGGAAAATTCGTAGTCACAATTCACGACACGACAATAAATTTTTTTCCGGGGAAAAAGATGAATTCGTGGTGGCGAAAAGCTGCTTATAATTTAGTGATGAGAAATGCTGTGCAAAGTTCCGCGAAAATAATCACCGTCAGCCAAAACACCAAAGATGATGTAATTAGATTATTTGGAACGGCAAAATCCCGCGAAATTTTGGATAAAAAAATAACACCAATCCTCATCGCTCCATCTGACGAATTCCATCCAATTTCTGATCTGGAAAAAGTACAAATAAAAAAGAAATACCACCTCTCGACTGAATACATAATTTATACAGGAAACTGGCGTGAACATAAGAATCTCGTCGGTTTGTTAAAAAGTTTCGCGATTTTAAAAAAAAGTTTTCCACAATTAAATTTAGTGATAACTGGCAAAGAAGATCCACATTATCCCGAGGTTTTGGAAATTTCGCGGGATTTAAAACTGGAAAATTCTGTGAAATTTGTCGGTTGCGTGGACTTCAATAATTTGAAAAAACTGACTGCCGCCGCAACGGTTTATGTTTTCCCAAGTTTTTACGAAGGGTTTGGAATGCCTCCACTGGAAGCCATGGCTTGCGAAGTTCCTTGTGCTGTGTCGAATACTTCGGCGATTCCGGAAGTTTGCGGAGATGCCGCCCTTTATTTTGATCCGAAA
>CAZYIR010000157.1:0-1910 GCA_964647165.1 uncultured Candidatus Peribacteria bacterium | reverse complement strand
TATTACGAATGCGAAACCCAAGTGATGAAATTTTCGCGGGATTTTATCCTAGTTTGAAAAATTCAGCTCTAATTCGCGAAGTTCATTCCTACGGAGCCGAAATATCTGTTGGTGATAAGGACGGAAAATCTCGCGGACAGCACCGCGGACTGGGAACAAAATTGATTGCCGAAGCGGAAAAAATCGCGAAAAATGAATGGAGAAAGAAAAAAATGGTAATTATTGCCGGGGTTGGGACGCGCGAATACTATCGGAAATTTGGCTACAAATTAAGTTGCACCTATATGGTAAAGAGTTTATAAATTTCGCGAAATTTTGCACACTCAATAATTTTGTAGTATATTTTGCAATGATTTTATTTAATAACCCTTCAAAAAATGAGTAAATCTCGACCACATTGGTCCAGTAATTTCGTCTATATCTTAGCGGCAATTGGATGTGCGGCTGGATTAGGGAATTTCTGGCGTTTTCCAATGCTCGCTTTCGAACACGGCGGAGCTGCTTTTATTTTCGCGCTACTTGTCGCGAATATTTTATTAGTTTTCCCGCTCGTTATGATGGAAACAGTTATTGGACAAAAAATGCAATTAGCCGGACCGCAAGCTTTTGAAAAAATGAAAAAAGGAACAGGTTGGATTCAATGGATTCCCGTTATCGGACTTATGATTTTGTTAATGTATTATGTTCCGATTTTAGCTTGGGGAATTAAGTATCTAATAATGTCTTTTTCCGGAGATTTTCTAGTTGAAACAAGTTCTTATTTTCCCCGCGAAATTTTACATTTAACCGATAGCGTAACTGATTTAGGGAGTTTCCAATGGGGGCTTTTTGCCGCTTTGGTTGCTTCTTATGGGTTTGTTTTATATGCTTTAAGAAAAAACGTTTTAAGTTTAGGTCCAGTAGTAAAAATAACCGCTACCGCTCCCTTTGTTTTGCTTTTAATAATTTTAATTCGCGGAATAACTTTACCCGGAGCAATGGATGGATTGCGTGCTTTTTTTGTGCCAGATTGGTCAGCTTTAGCTGATATTAAGCTTTGGCAAGCTGCTATTGGACAAGCCTTTTTCTCGGCCAGCTTGGCTATGGGATATTTCTTTATTGCCGGAAGTCACCGAACCGAAAAAGAAGAAATTCCGCGAACAACTGCTTGGGTTTTAGTCGGTAATTTTATGGTGTCAATGTTGGCTGGGATTGGAGTTTTTTCAACTTTGGGGTTTATGGCACAGGAACAAGGAGTTGCCATTTCTGAAGCGGCAACCGGTGGTCCAATGCTTGTTTTTTCGGTTTTACCGACAGCTGTTTCCATGATGCCTAGTGGAGCAATTTTTTTCGCGATTTTATTATTTTTGGTAGTTATAACTTTAGCTATTGATTCTGTAATTGGAATTTTTGAAGTAATTGCCGGTGGGTTTCATGATATTTTCAAAAAAACAAACTACAATAAAATTTTATTAATTATTGCCGTAATTTGCGGACTTGGGTCACTTCCTTTCTTAACCGGGGCAGGATTATACTTTTTAGATATCACAGATCATTTTGTTTCTGGATATTTCTTATTATTAACTGGAATATTAGAAACTGCTATTGTTGCTTACTGGGTTGGTCCGAAAAAAATAAGAAATTGGATTAACGACACTGCTAAAGGTTGTAAAATCCCGCGAATTTTTGATTATATTCTTTATCTAACTCCAATTATCCTTGCTATTATGACTGGGGTGACAATTTATAAAGAGTTCCAAGAACCTTATGGTGGTTATCCAATGAATTATTTAATTGGGGGTGGAATCATTCCTTTGCTATTGGTTATTGTTTTAGCATTTTTCTTTAATAATTATCGAAGAACTAAATAAAAAATTTATTGTGTATTAGAAAAAAAGAGTCGAAATTCGGCTCTTTTTTTTATTTAATTT
>CAZYIR010000156.1:0-2701 GCA_964647165.1 uncultured Candidatus Peribacteria bacterium | reverse complement strand
AATTCTCATTTTTAATTCCCGTAACAAATTTTTGTGGGAATTTTTTAGAAAATGCTGAAAACTTTTCTCGTAAATTCTCAATAGAATTTTTCGCGGAAAATTCCGTGACTTTTCTCTTATATTCTTCTTTGGAATATTTTTTATTCAAAAAACAATATTCTTGATTTCGCAGATTAACACAGCCAAAACAGTTTTTGCAACCGATGCAATTCTTCAAAAAAATTGAGTCTGAGCAATTTTTACAATCTTGTAAAAATTTTGATTCATAACAATTCCCACAATCGATACATTCATTACAAAGTTCACACTCCGAAATCCGAAAACAATCAATACAATCGCGATTTTTTGTTCCATAATGAGAATACATAACATCTTCGTTGAAATGCATTCCAAAGGTTAAATAACAGTTTTTATTCCCAAGAGAATAGTTATTAAAGTCAGCATTTTCTGCTTTTTTATTAATAATTGCTAACCGCGGAACATCGTTTAATAATTCCTGAAATTGTTCAAAAAAACTTTTAGAAAAATCAAAATCTCGCGAATTTTTACTTCCGTCCCAGAGGTCGCCCCACCAACAACTTTGACAGTAAACAGGTGCTGCAGAGTCTTCATTGTAAATTGAAATCATCATTTTTTCACATAAATCACAGCGCCGTTGATAAAGCTTGCGTTCATTTCGCCAAGATAATCTACGACGAGCTCGTTCCTCCGGACACAAGGTCGGCAATCCCACACAATCAGAAATTTCGCGGGATTTTAGTTTCGCCAAATCTTCCGCAGAGATAATTTCCATTTTCGCGTAGAAATCTAAATCACTTTCGGTGATTGTGAATTCTTTGCCCGAGACGGCGCATTTTTTGAGCAAACCCCCTTGCCCCCTTGTCAGGGGGGAAGCGTCTTGCGTTTGTTGTTTTGAATTATTCATTTTTTTAATTTACTTGTTGTAGGTAACATTTCTCACACAACACTTTTTCCGGGCGATCCGGCGCAAAAGTCGTTTGAATGTCTTTTCCGCATTCCGCACATTTCCGCGAAAAAAGTTTTCGCGGATTTCTCAACGCCATTCTTCTCTTATGTCGTTCGTCTGGACAAAATCGGGGAATTGGCAAATTCATTTTGCGGTAAAAACGCAGTTCCGCTTTCTGAATTTTGTAATATTTTCCAGTCGCCTCACAAGTTAGAATTTTGTCCACAATATCATCGGGAACATCTTCAATTTTCGCGGGAATTTCGTATTTTGGTCCGTCATATTTGAAACTTTGTTTTTCTTCGCGAAATTTTAAATTTTTTGCCAAAATTTCTTTTTCTGTGAGTGGGAAATATTCGTCAGCCACAGTTTCATTGTACGCAAATGGCGAAAGTTCAATTGGAAAAAATTCTCCCCATTCCTTTGTCTTTTTCATATGCTGAATTATTTTTTCGCGGGTTTTAAAATATTCCTCTTTAGAATATTGTTTGTTTAGAATGCAATATTGAGCTTTTCTTAAACCAATACAGCCGAAGCAGTTTTTAGATTGCCAAACCCATAAACAATAATCTAAATTTGATGCATTATCGAAACATATTGAACAGAATTTATTGTTATATTCGTTGTCTCCTGTGCAACTATTTTCATAAATTAATTCAGATAGCCCATTTTCCATACAGTCCATAGCATCTTTAACTTTATCAAACCCCATTACACAATATTTTCCATCTTGTAAATGACGGCAATCAAAACAGTATTTCGCGTTTTTGCAATTTATTAAATAATTTCCTAATACTTTTTCATTTTGAAATCCTTCCCTAAATTTTCGCGGAAATTTTTTATAAAATAACTGAAATTGTTGGCGCATTTTTTGTAGATTATCAAAATTATTTAAATGCAATTCTGAGATTTTTTTTTCGTATTCATTTTTTGATAATTTTTTGTTTAAAAAATAATATTGTTTGTTTCGTAAATTTACACAACCAAAACAATCATTACAACTAATGCAATTTGCAAGAAACCATGAATCATTACATGACTTACAATTTTGCAAAAAATATGATCCAAAACAATTTATACAATCAATTAATTCATAAGATAGTTCTGATTTATCTGCACGAAAACAATCTAAAACATCTATACAACTATTTATATCGTATGAGTGCATAGAGTCACGATTGTAATCAGAATCAAAAATTAAATAACAATTTTTATTGTGTCCGGCATGGTTAGTATATTCTGAATTTTCATCATATTGAGGTAGAGTTAATAAATTAGGGCGTGGTGCAATTTTTTGTAATTCAGAAAATTGTTCAAAAAAACTTTTAGAGAAATTAAAATTTTGTCCTGTGGAAAACTGATTCCAGTTGTCAGAAAACCAGTAATTCATTTTATAAACGGGGAATTCTTTATCCGGAGAATAATTAGATATAATTGTTTGATTGCTTCCATCGCAAAATCTATTATATAGTCTTCGATGATTAATCCAGCTTAATCTGCGACGATTTCTTTCCTCCGGACACAAAGTCGGTAATCCAATCAGTAAATTTCGCGGGATTTCCGTCTCTCGTAGGCACAAATTCGGATTCACGCTTGTCAGATCTTGGAGAGATTTTTTCTGCTCGGCTGTAATTATTCCCATTTTCGCGTAGAAATCTAAGTCTTCATTTGTTATTACAAACTTTTTTCCTGAAATGCGACAAATTCTGATTAGTCCATTTTGAAAAGTGTTTG
>CAZYIR010000155.1:0-2200 GCA_964647165.1 uncultured Candidatus Peribacteria bacterium | reverse complement strand
TATATAAAAATTTCGCGGGATTTTGATTTTTAAGTATAATTTCGCGGTAAATGACAAATCCAATTCTTGATAACCTTAATCCAACACAAAAAAAAGCGGCAGAAATCCTGTCTGGACCTTTACTGATTCTTGCGGGAGCGGGGTCTGGTAAAACCAAGACTTTGACGCATCGAATTGCCAATTTAATCGTTAATGGTGTAAATCCCCGCGAAATTTTGGCTGTTACCTTCACCAATAAAGCCGCGAAAGAAATGATGGAAAGAGTGGAAAGATTATTGCGGGAACTGAGAAGTTCAAACTTAAGCGAAAATAAAAGTAAGTCCGCGAATTTTTCAACTCCCACAATGGGAACTTTTCACTCAATTTGCGTACGGATATTACGCGAAGATATTGAATCATTAGGAACAAAATTAAATACTTCTTTTGTGATTTTTGATTCTGATGATCAGGTGAAATTGATTAAAGAAATTATGATTGACAATGGTATTGATCCCAAAGAATTCAAGCCCAAAGCAGTCGGAAGTATTATTTCAAGTTTAAAAAACAAACTAGAAACTCCAGAGAACTTTGGAATAAAATTTTCGCGGAATCCTATTTTTGATGTAGTGGAAGAGGTTTTTCCCGAATACCAAAAACGATTGGAAATTCACAATGCGCTAGATTTTGATGATTTAATTCAAAAAACAGTTCAGGTTTTGGAGAAATCCCGCGAAATTTTGGATAAATACAAAAAACGCTGGAAACATATTCTGGTAGATGAGTATCAAGATGTGAATTTCGCTCAATACCGTTTCATCAGACTTTTAGTTGGAAAAGAAGAAAATTTGTGCGTGATTGGTGATGATCATCAGTCAATTTACGCCTTTCGAGGAGCGGATTTTTCAAATATTTTGAATTTTTCGCGGGATTTTCCCAAAGCGAAAGTTATCAAACTAGAGCAAAATTATCGGTCGACAAAAAACATCTTAGCCAATGCCAATTCATTAATTTCCTACAATGAATCAGGAATGCCCAAAAAATTGTGGACGGATAATGAAACTGGTGAAAAACTTGAAATCACAGAAGTAGAGTCAGATCGCGAGGAAGGGGATTTAATTGCGCGAAAAATTCGCGAAAAAATGCAATCGGTCTTGCCTGAAGGTGGACAAATGCGTTATTCAGATTTTGCGGTTCTTTATCGAATGAATGCACAGTCTCGGTCGCTGGAAGAAGCGTTTATGCGTCATCAAATTCCGTACCAAATTATTGGTGGTACGAAATTTTTCTCGCGAAAGGAAATCAAAGATGTGCTTGCTTATTTGCGTTTGATTTTAAATCCTAAGGATGATTTGTCGTTTTTGCGAATTATTAATTTCCCCTCACGAAAAATAGGGAAATCAACAATTCAGGTTTTGAAAAATTTCGCGGAGAATTACGAGATGAGTTTTCTCGAAATTTTGGAACATGTTGATGATATTGAGAAACTTCCCGATAGTAAAAAGAAAGTTTTGTCAGATTTTCGCGAATTAATTATGAAATCCCGCGAAAATTTTGAGGAAAGACAAGTTTCGGAGATCTTGCAGGAAATTTTAGACAAAACGAAATTAATTGAATTTCTTGACGACGGAACAGCGGAAGGAGAATCGCGCGCCCAGAATGTCCGCGAAATTTTTTCCGTAACTTCGCGATATGATACAGCGGAGGATTCTCTGGCGTCGTTTCTCGAAGGAGTGGCGTTGATTGCCGATGTTGATAATATGGAAAACAAAGACGCGGTGACAATGATGACAATGCATTCCAGTAAAGGATTGGAGTTCCCACATGTTTTTTTGCCGGGTTGGGAAGAGGGAATTTTTCCGAGTTCTCGTTCTTTGAGCAAAAAAGAAGATTTGGAAGAAGAACGAAGGTTGGGATATGTGGCGATTACGCGGGCGCAACAAACTTGTAGTATTTTTTTCGCGGAAAAACGCTTGATGTTTGGACAAATTCAATATGGTAGACCGTCGCCATTTTTAGACGAATTGGATGAAAAATGTTGTGAGCGAATATCTTCAAGTCAGGACTTTAGTGGTAGAGACTTTTTACCAAAACGTCTATATGGAAAACAAAATTCCGCGAAATTTTCAAAATCTGCAAAGACACCTCATTTGGGCGTCTTTAACGCGCCAAAAACACGCAAAGAAGCTCTTTTTGGTGTTACTGAAAACGAAACCGGATACAA
>CAZYIR010000154.1:0-1573 GCA_964647165.1 uncultured Candidatus Peribacteria bacterium | reverse complement strand
ATGAAAAAAAACAAAAAATAAAACAATTCCTTGTTTCCCGCGGATATTCTTTTGAAATTTCTCAACAAGCCACAGAGAACTTATAACCCTTAAAAACAGATTTTCCGCGAAATTTTAGATTAAAGAACCGGCAAAATCTCTGGCAAATGAATCTGTCATTCCTGCAATATAATCACAAACTTTAACCTCCAAGGCGTCATCGTTGTTTTGTAAATATTCTGGTAATTTCGCGGGGTTTTTTATAAGATGATCAAATATATTTTTAATAATTTCCTGTCCCTCGCTTGTCGTTTGCCGAATAATTGGGGCTGAATAATAATTCTTCATCAAAAAATCTTTAACTTCTAAAAATTTCGCGAAAAATTCATCAGAAAAAGAAATTATCTTTGAACTACATTTTTGTACATGTTCAATATTTTTAATCGAAAACTTAATGATATTTTCGCGAGAATTTTGCACTAATTCAATAATTAAATTTCGCATAATTCGGCGAATAATTGCTGATCGAAAATTTTTTTCGGAATCGGCCAGACTGGCGCGCGCCTCATGGCAAATTTCCAACGAATCCAAATCGTTTATTGTAAAAAAACCACCGCGTAAACCGTCCTCAATATCTGCCGAAAGATAAGCAATTTCATCCGCAATATCAACAATTTGTGATTCTAAATGTGGCGAATAAATAAATTCATCGTCTGGTCGGTCAAAAAAAGTGGAGTGCTTTTGCATGCCTTCCAAAACTTCGTAAGTTAAATTTAATCCGCGAAAATTTGTATACCGTTTCTCAAAAACTTCCACAATTCGCAAGCTTTGTTCATTATGTTCAAAGCCACGAAGTGGTTCTTTTTTATCTTTATCAATATTTTTATCATGCAAAAATTCGCGCATTTTTTCGTCCAAAGCCGTTTCTCCAGAGTGCCCAAACGGCGGATGTCCTAAATCATGGGCCAACGCAATCGCTTCGGCCAAGTCTTCATTAAGATGAAGTTGTCGCGCTAAATCCCGCGAAATTTGTGCCACTTCCAAAGTATGCGTCAATCGATTCCGAAAATGGTCACCATGCCCCGGAGAAACTACTTGCATTTTCCCTGCCAGTCGGCGAAAAGCCGTAGAATGTAAAATTCGATCACGATCTCGCTGAAAAGGTCCGCGTTGTGGATCGGGAATTTCGCGAAATTTTCGCCCCCGAGAAGTTGAATTTTTTTGTGCAAAATCTGCCAAATCATTATCTAACAAATTGAAAATCTCATATCCGTCTAAATTCTTTTTCATCAAAAATATTATTACAGAAAAACGATAGAATTAAAAATTTCGCGGAAAGTTACTTCAAATAATCCGTAAACAGTACTCCCTCCAAATGATCAAACTCGTGCAGAAAAATTCGCGCATCCCAACCCTCAAATTTCCGCTCACACCAATTCCCCGCGAGATTTTGCCATTTTACTTTTACTTTTGCTGGACGAACAACTTTCCCAAAAACATTCGGCAAACTTAGACAACCTTCCTCCATTTTAACTGTTTCTTTGGACAACTCCAGTATTTCTGGATTTATCATAGGTAAAATTTTTCCTGCTTT
>CAZYIR010000153.1:0-3440 GCA_964647165.1 uncultured Candidatus Peribacteria bacterium | reverse complement strand
AGTTGTTTTTCCTGAAGATTCAGGACCGTATATTTCAATGATTCGTCCTTTTGGCCATCCTCCTCCCAAAGCAATATCAATAGAAATTGATCCTGATGAGATTGTTTCCACTTTGGCGTGTTCGTGTTCTCCCATTTTCATGATGGCTCCTTTTCCGAAATTTTTTTCAATTTGGGCCATAGCAGCCTTGAGAGCGGCTTGTCGTGCGTCTTCTTTCATTTTATAAGGTGTTAAAAATTATAAAGTTATATTAGGAATAGTTGCCACCACAATTCCTTGTATTTGCAAAGAATCGCTGACAATAATTGGTTTATGTTCTGTGTTTGTCGAACGAGGATATAAAATAATTACATTATCTCGTCGTTGAAATTCTTTAATCGTCGCTTCGTCATCAATCAAAGCCACAACTCTATCTCCATTTTCCGCGAAATTTTGGACACGCACCAAAACTAAATCTCCTGGCTGAATACCGGCTAAATTCATCGAGTCTCCAATCGCTCGCAATAAAAAATGCTGTTTATTTCGCGGAGCTAATTTTGTGCTGACACGCACAAATTCTTCAATATTTTGTTCAGCGAAAGACAAAGCTCCACATTGAGCCGTTCCTACTACCGGAATATCAACCGTGTCAACACTGCCGTCATTTATTTTTACCTCTTCAACAAAAGACAATTTTCCGCGAAAATTTCTTTTTAAATAACCTTTTTCTTCTAATTTTTTTAGTAAAACAGATACTGAACGTGGAGAACGATATCCCATAACCGTCATTAATTCACGAACAGAAGGGAATTTTCCCAAATACCGAAGACTACTGCGAATTTCGCGCAAAATTTCAATTTCTCTAGTCGTAAGCGGTTCTGATTTAATCATTTTGCATACAAAATTATACAAAGTATATACACCGTGTCAAAACTTTTTTTTAAAAAAATATTCTAACGCTAAAAATTCGCGGAAAATACAGATAGAATTTGAAATTTCGCGGAATTTCTGATAAAATAAACCGAAATGAAAAAAAAATTTATTGGTTACGGTTTTTTGATGCTTTTCTTCGCGACATTAAACATAACAAGCACTTATGCGCAAAATAATGGATGGAGTCCTTCTTATGTTGAATTAAATTCAACGACAAACAAATTTCAAGAATGTAAAGCTAATGGCGGATATTGGATAAATGCTCCTATCGACGACTCAAATGTGGGAAAATGTTTAAAAATAGAAGATGAAGGAGCTTGCACAAATTTAAATTTTGATTCTGTTCGAACCAATAAAACTGAAAATAAAATTGAAGTTGAAGGAGTTTGGTCTGACGGTAAATTATATTTTAAAGTTAAAAATGCTTCTGAAAATGTCGAAAAAAAAGATGGAGGGTATTTTATAAGGGGGCGCGATATTACCGTAAACTGTTATTCTTCTGAGCCGTTTTCCAACAAAAATTTATTATCTACTTCAGAGGATTTAAATAATGCCACCTGTCTGGTAAACAAAAAAAATAATTTAATAATTACCGCTATTGATTTTCCGCGAGAAAATAATCCGGAATGGTATTGTCCTTATGACAGAGAGGGGAACGGTTATCCTGATGACCAAAATCCTTATGATGTTGAAGGTAATTATTATAAAGAAAAATTAGAAACTACTGTTTATAAGGGAAAACCAGCTTTGGAAAACGCAAACTTAATTCGAGATTGCTCTCGACGAATTTTTGCCCTAGGAAAATCATGTGAACATCAAATGACTGTCGCTTCAGACACAATGGATAGAATTTACGCAATTCGTGGTGATTTTTATCAAAAGAAAGCTATTAGTTTGTGGCGAGGAAAAATGATTAAAGCAGAAGGGATAGAGGCTTATGATCAGTGGCAAGAAATAAAAAACATGTCATTTAATGATATTAAAGAATATACACTTCCAGATTCTCCTGAAACAGTAAAAGAAAAAGCAATTAAAAGTGCTCAAGAGTGGATGTCGGGAAAAGATAATTTGACAGAAACTCCCGCGAAATTTTTTCAAAACGAAGCTAAATCAGCTTGGAACGAAGATTCTGCAGGTAAAGTAAAAGAACTTCTCATAAAAAATACGGAATATATTTGGGGAAATGTTTCGGAGAAAAAATTTAGTAATAAATTGAAAAAATATATGGGAGGGATTTATGAAAACGAAGACTTTCAATTTAGTTCTCTTGGAAAAAACTGGGAAGGGCAAGAATTAGCAAAAAATCTTTACACAGAATTATTAAAAGAAGCAGGAAAAATTCGCGCCCAAGCAAGCTTGGTTAACGGTTATATTTCACAACGAAATATGGATTTAAATATTGCTGTTTCCATTGATCAAACTTCTCACTTGGAAGTTTCTAAATATTTACGAATGTCAAAAACTTCTAAAGAAAATGATTTGGTATTTTTTGAAACAGATCAAAAAGAAAAAATAAATATTATAGATAAAATAATTCGTTTAGCTGTTCGAATTATGGGGACACTTGCGGTATTATTATTAATTATTTCCGGTTCTTTAATGGTTTTTTCGCGGGGAGACGAAAACAGTTTGGAACAAGCAAAATCGGTTTTTATTTACACTTTATTGGGATTGGTAGTCGGATTTCTAAGCTATACTATCGTAAGATTTGTTATTGACACTTTAATTTCTTAAAATGAAAAAAATAATCTTGGCAACGCTTTTCTGGGGAATTTTCGCGGGAATTAGTCTTCCGGTTTGGGCCGATTCTTCAGAAGATCTTATGGAAACAGGGATTAGTACTTCTGGTTGCAATCAGGTTCTTGTAAAACTTATTTCAGAGGATAACAAAAGAATTTGGAAATTGTGTGATGAT
Source organism: uncultured Candidatus Peribacteria bacterium (assembly GCA_964647165.1). GTDB lineage: Bacteria > Patescibacteriota > Gracilibacteria > UBA4473 > UBA4473 > JALVIB01. The sequence continues at coordinate 613 of CAZYIR010000153.1, read as the reverse complement.
TCTAAAAATGATTGTGTACTAAGATCGTGTGTATTCAATTCAAAGGAACCTGATAAATGGGACGAAAACCAATGTAATAAATATTGTGTTAGTTTTCAAGAAGCCATTCCTCTGGGAAAAGACGAGATAAGATCTATTTCTGGAGATAGTGGGGTAGAGCTGGCGTTAAATTATGTTTCACTTATTTATAAATTCGGAGCGTATGCCTTAGGATTTGTTGCGGTTTTGGTGATTGTTGTTTCCGGAGTTCAAATTATCGCGGGAGGAGCAGACGAAAACGGAATTTCAGCCGCTAAAGAACGAATTTTACAGGCTTTATTAAGTTTAGCATTATTATTCTCTTCGGCTTTAATTTTAAAAACAATAAATCCCGATTTTTTCGTTTAAATTTTATTATGCGATTTTTCTGAAAGATTATTTAAAATCAGCTATTTTGCTTGTTTTTTCCCATAATTTCAGGTATAATGTCCTGATTTTTATAAAAAAACATGAAAAAACGATTTATCGGACTCCTATCAGGAATTATTTCGGCTTTATCTTTAGCCTTTATTTACGACAAATACTTAAAAACAAAACTAAATCATCAAATTTTAAAAACCAAAGCAATCCAATT
>CAZYIR010000152.1:0-4239 GCA_964647165.1 uncultured Candidatus Peribacteria bacterium | reverse complement strand
CAATCTCCCTTACTGTTCATTTTGATGCAAAAAAATTCGCGGAAATGGAGATTGCCACGCTGAACGGCAAAAGAAACAATAAATCCGCTTGCAATGACAACACACTCCGTCATTGCGAGGAGCACCGCGACGACGCAATCTCCCTTACTGTTCATTTTGATGCGGAAAATTTCGCGGAAATAAAAAACACCGAACCTCATCGCTCATGCGTTTTGGTGGTGGGCGAGGAGAGAATTGAACTCTCGACCAAGGCGTTATGAGCGCCCTGCTCTAACCACTGAGCTACTCGCCCTTTAGCACAGACAGTTTAAATATTTTTAAAAAAAACTCAAAAAATTCGCGAAAAATTTTAAAATCAACCAAAAATCTGGTATAATTGCTGGATTTTTAGGATTATTTTATTAAATGAATAAATTAAAAAACAAACTTCCATATTACAGCCAAACAATTGAGCAGATTTTATCAGAGTTCAAGACACGAAAAGATGGTTTAAATGATAAAGAAGTAAAAAATCTCCGCGAAATTTTTGGAAAAAATGAAATTAAAATAAAAAATCCAATTCCTTTTTGGAAAAGGTTTATAGAACCATTTACCGATCCTTTAACAATTCTACTGGCCTTAGCCGCCATTGTCTCTTTAATGGTCGGCGAAACCGAAACCGGAATAATCTTTTTTATAATTATCGCCCTAAACGCCGGACTGGAATTTTGGCAAAGACATCAGGCCGAAAACATTATGGATTCTTTGCAAAATTTTTTGAAAGAAACAGCTAAAGTTAGACGAAACGGAAAATTTCGCGAAATTTTATCTACAGAACTGGTACCGGGAGATATTGTTATTTTAGATGAAGGAGATGCTGTGCCAGCGGATATTCGACTGATAAAAACACGCCGATTACAAGTAAACGCTTTTGCTTTGACCGGAGAATCAGTTCCTCAACAAAAGTCAGAATTTGCCATTTCCGGAAATTTCGCGCCGGCTGATCAAACAAATATGGTGCATATGGGTTCAAATATCGTGACTGGATCAGGAGAAGGAGTTGTTGTCGGAACAGGAATGAACACAATTTTTGGTCATATTTCCGGTTTAAGTATGGAGCAAGATCAAGATCAAACACCTCTGCAAAAAGAATTGGGAAAAATGGCGAAGAAAAATTTTTTAATAGCGATTGTTATTATGATAGCAATGATTTTCGCGGGAATTTTTGTTTTGGATAAATCTTGGAGCGCAACAATTATTTTCGCTATTGTGGTGGCAACCTCAATGGTTCCACAAGGATTACCCTTAGAAGTTAATTTATCTTTATTATTGGGAGTTTTTCGTTTGGGGAAGAAAAAGGCCATTGTTAAAAAACTTTCAGCGGTAGAGTCTTTGGGATCGGCTTCTCTGATTTGTACGGATAAAACCGGAACTCTGACCAGAAATGAAATGAATGTTGAGTATGTGTTTGGTGAAAATTTTGAAATGGAAATTAAAGGAGAAGGATATTTACCAACCGCGAAAATTTTCTTAAAAACCAAATCCAAAGAGAAACAGGTATTTGATAATGGCATAAATTCAAACTTGTTTGCAAAATTTCGCGAATTTTTTAACGCTTTATATTTCAATAACCACGCGCGTCTAGCGGAACCAGACTCAAAACACGATAATTATTATGTTATTGGTGATCCTACCGAAGGAGCTTTACGAGTTTTGGGAAAACGAGTCGGCTTAAAAGTTGAAAATTTTTTCGCGGAATACGCGGAAGAAGATGAAATTCCATTCGATTCAGATCGCAAAATGATGAGTACATTATTTGTTCGAAAAAATGACAATAAAGTGGTTGTGTTTACTAAGGGAGCAACGGAATCTGTTTTGGAAAACTGTACACATCTTAAAGATTTAACAACGGGAGAAATTCGGGAATTAACTAAAGATAAATCTCGCGAAATTTTACAAAAAACAGCTAAATTAGCCCAAAATGCCTACCGTGTTTTAGCAATTGCCACCAAAGAAATTTCGCGAAAAAAAGAATACAAAGGAGAAGAAGTAGAAAGTAAATTGGTTTTCTTGGGATGTGTCGCAATGATGGATTTACCGCGTCAAGGAGTTCAACAAGCTTTTCAAGTTTCCACTCAGGCCGGAATAAAAACAATTATGATTACCGGTGACAATGAATTGACGGCAATCGCTATCGCGAAAAAAGTAAAACTTATTCCCGAAGATGAAAAAGGAGTTTTCAAAATTACCGGCGCAAATCTCGCGAAAATATCGGACAAAAAACTTGTTCAAGAAATTCAAAAAGCTAAAGCTGGAGTTTTTTCGCGGGTTTCTCCTTTACAAAAACTGCGAATAGTAAAGTTAATGAAAAAAGCGGGGGAAATTGTCGCGGTGACTGGAGACGGAGTAAACGATGCCCCAGCCTTGCGTCAAGCACATATTGGTGTTTCCATGGGGAAAATTGGAACCTCCGTTGCCAAAGAATCGGCACAAATTGTGCTAGCCGATGATAGTTATTCTACGCTGATTTCCGCTATAAAAGAAGGACGAACCATTTATCAAAACTTAATTAAAACGGTTAAAAGTTGTTATACTTCAAATTTTGGAGAACTTTCAGTTGTCCTACTGGGGATTTTTTTCGCGGGAAAACTAGCAGGTGCAGAGCCACTTACTCCAGTTCAAATCTTACTTATTGATTTGCTTGGAGAACTGGGACCGTTAATCGCATTAACTTTTGATCCACTTTTTAAAGACTCAATGAAAAAACCACCGCGAAATACCAGGCGCAGTGTGCTAAATAAAATTGCTTTAGTGGATATTATCGGAACTGGTTTATTTATGGGAGGAGCTGCTTTTGTCGTTTTTGTAATTACTTTGATGTTAACAAACGATTCCGTTATGGCATCTACCGCAACTTATATTATGCTTATTTTAGTTCAATATTTAAATATGCTGACCAGGCGTCATCCCGATTTCATCTTTTCTAAATATCTTTTCACAAATAAATATTTATGGTGGGCGATGGGAATTACTTTTGCGATAATTTTGGGACTAATTTATTCGCCAATTGGTGCAATGAAAGCTGTTTCTTTTAAACCACTTTCCGCGAAAATTTGGTTATACATTATGGGTATTCTTACAATAGTTTTAGTTGGACTAGAAATTAAAAAGAAATTCATAAACAAATGGACTATTTCCGAATATGGAGAATTATAAAATCTCGCGAAAAAACATGCTTGTCATCATCACGAGAAGCATAGCAACGACGCAATCTCCCTTACTGTTTATTTTACCGTGCTGATAAAAAAAACTCCGCGAAATTTTTATATTTCCCTATCCCTGAGCGACGAATACTTTTCAAAAACCAGAAGTCGAATGGGTCTTCCGCTGGTTTTAAAAAATAAAAGGAAGATCCTTCGATTCAATTTGGTCTTGCCTTTTACCTCCCACTCAGGAATAGGAAATTGATTGATTTTTTCGCGGAAAACCTGTTTTTAAGGGTTATAAGTTCTCTGTGGCTTGTTGAGAAATTTCAAAAGAATATCCGCGGGAAACAAGGAATTGTTTTATTTTTTGTTTTTTTTCATATTTTGTTAATTTTTTTCGCGAATTTTTAAGCTGATCATTTTTTATTAAGGCAAGTTTTTGTGCCTTTTGTAACTGTTTATCAAGAGGAAAATACTTTGTTAAAAATTTTTTTATCAATTTTGAACTAATTTTGTGTTCATTTAATTTCATAATAATTTTTCGTTCGCCCCAACCGGAGTATTGTGTTTTTTCTCGAACAAGATATTCACAAAATCTTTCATCAGAAAGCCATTTTTTTTCTACAAATTCTTCTATAATTTCAGAAATTTCCGCGAAATTTTCTGGGAATTTTTCTCGTAATTTTTTTGTTAGTCCCCAAATGGAATATTCACGCCGTCCCAAAAGGCGCAATCCTTTGTTATAAATGATTTCTCGCGAAATTTTTTTACTTTCATCCATTATTGTAATTCTAACATTTTATTTTTTTAAAACAAAAAGACGGAACAACGCCCGTCTTTATTTTTCTTGAAAATTTCGCGGAACCTTATTTTACAATTAGAAGTTTTATCATATCGTGATCTTGATCAATGCGAATTTGTGATAAGATATCAAAGTATCCCGGTTCCAAGCTTGCTTCAAAATATTTTGTTTCCTTAGGAGCAATTCGTCCAAAATTAATCTCTTTGTTGTTATTTTTAACAGTCAAATTATGAGAAAGCCGTCCGTTATTAA
>CAZYIR010000151.1:0-2594 GCA_964647165.1 uncultured Candidatus Peribacteria bacterium | reverse complement strand
TACACACAAAACAACTCCTACGGAATTTAACGGTTTTGCCAAAAGAAGAATTGGTTAAATTAATCTTTTAATTGGTGATCTGCGGCAAATTTCAAAATTTCGCGGGCAATTTCTCGATCATCAAATCGAATTTTCTTTTTTCCGATAGTTTGGATTTTTTCATGTCCCCGACCTGCTATTAAGACAGTGTCTTCTGGTTGCGCTGTATAAATTGCGTAACGAATCGCTTCATATCTATCTTCTATTTCAAAAAAATCTTCAGCTTCCGCCCGCGAAATTTCAGCTCGAATGATTTTAGCGATTTCTTTAGGATCAGTCATACCCGGATCATCAGTCGTCAAAATAAATTCATCTGCATATTCATCAATAATTTTCGCGGAATCTTGCCAATTTTCAATATGTCGTCCGCCGGCACCTCCCCAAACGACAATAATTCTTCCTTCAGTTAAATCGTCCAATGATTCAAAAACCGCCTTCAAGGCACTTGGTTTATAGGAAAAATCTACTATTACCGAAAAAGGTTGTCCTAAATCAATTGATTCCAAACGCCCAGGAATTCCCGGTAAATTTTTTAATGCTTCCGCGATTTTTTCCATAGGAATTTCCGCACTCATGGCGGTGGCAATAGCGCATAAAACATTTTCCAAATTATGATTTCCAACAATTGATACATCAATATGCGCATTATTGTTTGGTACTCGGATATCAAATTCTATATTTTTCGCGGAGAATTGAGCGTTTTCAGCACGCACATCAGCTTGATTTTGTTTAGCAAATGTCCAAATTTTATCAGCGGTAAAGTCCGCGAAAATTTCAAAATATTCCGAATCTTTATTCAAAACCATTTGTTTTTTCACATTCGGTTTGCGTGTTTGATAATTAAGATTTTTAAAAAGCTTCTTTTTGCTGTTTAAATAATCAACAAAAGTTCCGTGATAATCTAAATGTTCGTTGTCATAAATGTTGGTCAAAACAGCCGTATCAATATTAATTCCCCATAAACGGTGTTGATCTAAAGCGTGTGAAGAAACTTCGATAACAACATACTCACATTTGGCTCTGACCATTTTTCGTAGCATTTTGTGAATATCCCATGGTCGTAAAGTAGTTCGCAATGTTTTATTTTCTAAAACTTTTTCTCCAATATGGAACTGAATTGTGGAAAGCGAACCACATTTTTTGCCGGAATTTTGTAAAATATGTTGAATAATTTCTACAGTTGTAGATTTCCCGGAAGTTCCTGTTACAGCAATAACTTTTAATTTTTCAGAAGGGAATCTCCAAAAAATCGCGGAAAAAATCGCGGAAATTTTGTGATACCACAAACGAATAGGGGAACGCTCCGGAATCAGTTTTCGAATAAAATCTAACATCTCATATATTTTAAATGAAAAATGAAAAATTAAAAAATTTAAAATCCCGCGAATTTTTAACTTTTTTCCCCAATCACCACAAAATTTTTTCCGCGAAAAAGCTCACAATAAAGAACTTTAAATCCATTTTTTTTCAAAAGTTTTTCTAATTCTCGTTTGGAAGTTTTTCGATAAATTCGCGGAAATTTCTCTCTACCAAAGGGGATTAACCAGTTTTTAAACCTTCCGCGCCAGAAATTCGGCCAAAAGAATTTCTTTGGTAAATTCCAAGTTGTCATAAAGATTTGTCCTTTGGGCTTTAAGACTCGCGAAACTTCTGTTAGAAAATTATTCTGATCTTTTTTATTTAACAAATGATGAAAACTGGCGATAGCTGTTACAATATCAAAATTTTCATCGCCAAACGGTAATTTTTCCGCGAAATTTCCGCGAAAAAAATGATCTTGAGGGTGATTTTGACGAGCAATTTGTAAAAGTTGTTCTGACAAATCAAATCCAAAATAGTTTCCGGGAGGAATTAAATTTTGTTTTAAAAAATCGCGCAATCTTCCATTACCACACCCTAAATCAAGAACTCGATCTTGTTTTTTTAAAAGCGGAAAAAGCAGTTCAAATTCTGGCCACGCATTTTTGCGTGTGGCGGAAAAATCGGCAGCGAAGGCATCGTATTCTGAATTCATCTTTTATAATATAACACAAATAATATTTAAAATCCCGCGAAATTTTCTTAAATAGACATTTTTGTGTAATTTTATAAGATAAAAGCGATGCGGAATTTTTTTCTGGGACTCGGAACTATCCTTATTGTAGGTGGAGTTGGGATATATTTCGTCCAAGATTCTATGCCCCAATGGAAGTCTGATGCAGTCGAAGCTATTCGTACTTTTGATAATGAGTTAAAATTCACCGAGAAACCAAACTTTTTAAAAATCCGCGAAAAATTGGATAAATTACCGAGTTTTTATCCTTTTTCCAATCTTAAAAACTCAATTTTGGAAGTCCCTAAAATTTTTGCGGAAATTGAAGATATGAAAGCTCTTGATTTCACAATAAATCTCAGCGATAAGTCTGAAATAAAAACTGATGATTTTTTTAAAATCTTCGCTTCTATAAACAAAATTGATAATTCTTTAAGATTAATTGACAGAAAAATTCGCGGGATTTGGGACTGGATGATTCCTGAAAAATATCAAAAAATAAGAGACGAAAAATTGGCGCAAC
>CAZYIR010000150.1:0-3733 GCA_964647165.1 uncultured Candidatus Peribacteria bacterium | reverse complement strand
CGAAAAAGAAATTTGTAAAGCCATTGGAGCTGATGAATTATTTTATCAAACCGTAGAAGACTTAGTGGCTTCAGCCAAAGCTGGAAATCCGGAAGTTGACGGTTTTCATACTGGTGTATTTGACGGGAATTATCCTACTCCCGAAGTGACACCTGAATTTTTAAAAAAATGGGAATTTGAAGGACGCGGTAGAAAAAAAGTATTAGCTGATAAAATTCCTCTACCACGAATTTAAATTTTAAGAACGAAGTTTCCGCGAAATTTTTAAGTTTTAGTTGTATTTTTTCTAACTTAGTCTAATTTTTTTTGTTCGGTTTTGTTTAGGATTTTTAGCGTTAAGTTTAAGCTTGAAATTTCGCGTAGTTTAAGGTATAATAGAGAGATTAAAAAAACAAATGCGATATAAAGTACCACAAAATGTTCAAAGAGAAGACCAAATTTTATGGTTTTTAACTCTCCGACAAGTAATCATCTTGATTGTCGGTGGTGGATTATCGTATATGCTTTTTACAAATTTAAATAAAAATTATGAACTAAATGAACTGGAACAAATTTTTATTTGGATTCCAGCGGCTTTGGCAGTTGCCTTGGCTTTTGTGAAAATCAAAGGAATTGAATTATCTAAATTTATTTTATTACTTTTAGAAAGACTTTTTCGTCCTGCACATCGTCGTTGGGTAAAACATGGCGGTGATCCATTTATTTCAATTACTACTCCGTTTTCTCTAAAGAAAAAGAAAAAAGAAATAAAAATTCGCGAAAAAGAAGAATTTTCTCCTGAAAAAATAAAAAAAATAGCTAACATTTTAGATGGAAAAGCTGTTCCTAACTAAAAAAATAAAAATGAAAAAAAATTCCGCGAAAAATTCTGTCAGACAAGGGAAAAAGGCTGAGTTAATCTCAACTCAGAGGTATCTGCAATTCTCTGAAGTTCATGACGATACTCTCGTTTTAAAAAATGGTGGAATACGCTCTATTTTAGAAGTTTCTTCAATGAATTTTAATTTGAAATCAGAAGCGGAACAAAAGGCAATTATTCGTTCTTACCAAAATTTTTTAAATGCCCTAAATTTTCCCGTTCAAATTTTGGTGCGTTCGCGAAAATTAGATATCGACCAATACATTAACGATTTAGAACGAAGATATTCAGAAATAAGAAATTCTTTGCTTCAACAGCAAATGGGAGAATACATTGATTATATTCATCAACTCATAGAATACTCTGACATTATGGAAAAAAAATTCTATGTTATTGTTCCTCTTGATCCGGCTCGTGCTCAAAAAAAAGGAATTTTCGAAAGCTTTTGGTCATACATTACACCAGAAGACACCGTAGAAAAAGTTATTCAAAGAAAGAGGGAATTTAAAAAACTAAAAAAAGATTTAGACGCTCGCACACAAACGGTTAAGACAGCATTAGAAAATTGTGGTTTGGGAGTTAGAAAATTGAAAACAGAAGAAATTATTCAACTTTTTTACCAAGCTTATAATCCCGATAAAGCTCGTACGCAAAAATTTCGTTCAATGAAGGAATTAGCTACTGATGGTGTTCCTGCTGATAATTTAATCCCCGATGACAAATAATTTCTCCGCGAAATTTTTATTATTTGTTTTAAACTGGGTATTAAGATAAATAATTTTTTAATTTCTTAAAATAAAAAGGAGCCATTCGGCTCCTTTTTATAAAAATTTCACGAAGAAATTTATTTATTCCAACTGTTCAAAATATCTTTCGCTTTTTCTTTTCCTCCTAATCCAAACGCCAATCCCAAGGCAATAGATAAAGCGGCAATAAATCCAGTCATTAAAGTATTAATTAATTGTTCCGCGATTTTTAGTTGAGTTAAAACAGTCATAATTGTAATAACAATAATGGCAATTTTCGCGATTTTTACCATCAGTTTGGCTGTTTTCTTGTCCTTCATATTAGAAGTGGCTTCAACTAAAATATTTTCAATAAATTTCTCGATAGCCAATCCTAATCCTAAAATAATTATAGCTACAATAACATTCGGAATATAATCTACAATTTTGCTCATAAAATCAGATAATTGTCTGATTTTTAATAAATCTATAGCAGTCATCCATAGAACTATTTTTAGAGCAACATCAATTACAAAAATAATAATAGATGAAATTGAGGTTTTAATTCCCAAATTGGCTAATTCTTTAGTTATTCCGATTTTTTCAAACAAAGCATCAAATTTTGATTTTGTTAAAAGAGTTTTTAAAAGTTTAATTATCATACGAATAATTAATCCACCGATAATTAAAACTAACAAAAAGGGAATTAATTGATCAATAGTAAAATCAAGAAGTTTCCCTAAAAGTTCTTGAAATGGGCGAACAAAGGTCATTCCGGCTGAAGCACCTTTGTCTGCTAAAACAACAATTTTATCCATTTTTATTGGGGTTAAGAAATTGCGTTAGCAATTTTAAACTACTTAAGAAAAATAAACAAAAACATTTTTTTCGCGAAATTTTAAGACACTATTGCCACAAAAAATATCCCAAAAATATAAAAAAGAAAATAAGCAGTAAATATCCTTCTTTTCGCGATAATTTCCAGTCTTTCGCAATGAAGATCACAGCAATTAAAATAGAAATAAATAGCATAACAATACTTGAATAAATTCCCTCTAAATCAATTTGCACTCCACCAACAATAGCTATTGGTAAACCAAGCCCCATTAATATATCAAAAGTGTTTGATCCAAAAACACTGGCAATTGCACCAGATCCATTTCCTCTTTTCGCAGCTGAAATGGCTATAAAAGTGTCAGAAATAGATGTTCCAAAAGCAAAAAATATCGCGGAAACAGCGGCAATTGACAGTCCTATAGAACCAGCTAAAGACAATCCAAATTCAATCATTGTCCATGATAAAAAAGCAATTCCGAATAATCCAAATAAAGAAATTAATGATATTCGAAAAAGAGATTGATGATTAGCTTCCAATTGTTCCAATTCACTTTGGTCTTTTTGTCCGAAATAAAGAATCCCTAAATAAATAATGTAAATTATCAAAAAGATAAACGCCTCGTTCCGCGAAATTTTTCCGTCAAAAATTGTTAAAGTAAGAATAAAAGCTGACAAAAAATAAAAAATCATATCTCTAATTAATCCTTTTTTGGAAAGTAAAATTTGTTTTTTGCTTTTAACACCAATTAATCCAGTAATAACAAATAAATTAAATATCGCGCTCCAAATTATTGTGACCAACCCTATTTCAAAAGTCTTATAAAAAATCGCGGAATTTAAAGCGGTAAACAATTCTCCAGCACTGCCTCCCACCGCTAATAAACTAGCTCCGGCTACCGTTGCTGGTATTTTATATCTAAAAGCTAAGGCAGAAAATGAATTTTCTACTTGATCACTAACAATCTTTAATAAATAAAAAGTTACAAACAGCCCCAAAACAGAAATTCCCAAATTCATTTAATACAATTTTTGATGGTACCCCCGCTAAGAATCGAACTTAGATTTTAGCCTTAGAAGGGCTCTGTTCTATCCATTGAACTACGGGGGCTCAATATTTCGATCGTTTGATAGTTTAATTAGTTGATGAAAATTTTCAACAAAAATCTTTATTTTTATAAAATTTCGCGGAACTTTTTTTTAATTTCAAAAAAAGACGAAACTTGGTCGTCTTTTTTTGTTTTGCAGTTAAATATTTTTTTTAAATCCTAGAGTTTATCGTAATCATGCATAACCAACTGGGCATTTATTCTAC
>CAZYIR010000149.1:0-4742 GCA_964647165.1 uncultured Candidatus Peribacteria bacterium | reverse complement strand
TTATCATTACTATCAGAAAGTGTCCCTTTTACTCCTAAATTTCCTACTGTAGAAAGTTCTCCCGTTCCATCATTTAAAATAACTTTATTCATATTTGTTCCTGGTAAAGGAGTTGTCTCACCCTTAACCCAAACAAAATCTTCAGGATTTTTAGGTAACCAACCTCTATATTCAACTGAAAATTGTTCATAATACCAAGTAGAATCAGGTTTACCTATCCTAACCACAATAACCTCTGTTCCATTTCTAGACTCCTTATCTAACTCTACCGGCAAAGATGTCCCCAGAACTGTACAACCTCTATTTAACAATGTTGATCCTGTATAAGCATACCCTGCACAATCAATTGTAAAACTTTTTCCTGGTTTATTATAACCAAATCCGGTAATCTTAAGGAAAAACATATTTCCCTCATTGTGTACAATTGGTGTAATAAGTTTAATATATCCAGTTTCATTTTGAGTAGAGCTCCACCACGGGGTACTAACAATATGTTTTCCATTTTGAGCAGAAATATCTCCTAAATTTTGAATATCTCCAGTAACTTTCAAATCTCGATTTAGAACAAAATTATTGTTCAGAATATCATATCGCAACTTTACTCCCAAGGCTGATCCAAATTCTAAATCTACATAATCGCTTGAAGAATCATCTGCGTTAATAATGAAATTGTTCTCATTAACAGAATTTTCTTCAGTTACGAAAACTAATTTCGCGGAAACTGTTGAAGGAATAAAAAATAAACCAAATGTCACCAAAAGTGCCCCTAAAATTTCCCGCGAAATTTTTGTACTAAAAATCATCCAGTTATTATACCCAAAGTCAATAATGAATAAAACAAGTTTTTTGTTTTTTTAAAAATACAAAATTTCGCAAAATTTTAGAACTTGAAAAAAAGCTAATAAAAACTATTCTTTTTCGCGAAAATAAAGTTTAGGAATGGAAAAAAATTACGACCATCAGAAATTCGAAGACAAAATTTATGACGCTTGGGAGAAATCTGGGTTAATGCGAGCTGATGAAAATTCCGCGAAAAAACCTTTTACAATTGTTTTGCCACCGCCAAATGTGACCGGACAACTCCATCTGGGACACGCGGCAATGCTAGCGATTGAGGATATTATGATTCGGCATCAAAAAATGAGTGGCAAAGAAGTTTGTTGGATTCCGGGAACTGACCACGCTGCGATTGCCACGGAAAATGTAGTGATTAAACATTTAGGATTAAAATCCCGCGAAGAATTACCTAGAAAAGATTTTTTAGCCGAAGCGCGAAAATTCGCGCAAGAAAAACATGACCGAATTGTTTTTCAAATAAAAAAAATGGGGGCTTGGTTAGACTGGAGCCGTGAAGCATACACTTTTGATGAAGCTAGAAATTTCGCGGTGAATACAATTTTTGAACAACTTTATAATGATGGTTTGATAGTTCGCGGACATCGTTTGATAAATTGGTCGGTTGGTGCTCAATCAGTATTGGCCGACGATGAGGTGGAATGGGGAGAAGAAATTGAACCGTTTTATTATATCAAATGTGGCGAATTTATTATTGGAACTGTCCGCCCTGAGACAAAATGCGCGAATTCTCCGTTAATAGTTAATCCTGAAGCTGAATATGTGCGTGTGGAATATAAATCCCGCGAAATTACAGAGAATTTTATTCTTGTTAAAAACTGCTGGGAAAATCCTGAAGAACGAAAAAAAGTTCTCAATTTATTAGATGAAAACGGAAGTTGGAAAGTTCTGGAAACCATGACTGGGAATGAATTGGTGGAAAAAATTGGCGAATTTGAATACGACACTTATGCCGGAAAACGAAAATTTGTTGTTATGGCTGACGAAGTTGTTGATCCGAACAAGGGATCTGGAGCAATGACGATTTCGTGTAATCACTCGGCTGACGATTACGATTTGGGAAAACGGAAAAAACTGGAGGAATATTTCTTTGATAAGATAGATTTCGCGGGGAAAATGCTCAAAATTGCAGGACCAGCAGAAGGAATGTCTATCAAAGAAGCACGAAAATTCGCGGGAAAAAAGATGGAAGAAATGGGACTACTAACGGGAATTGATAAAGGATATTCTCATCGAGTTCCACTGTGTTATCGAACAAATTGCGTGGTTGAACCGATGGTTTCACCACAATGGTTTATTGCTGTGGAAAAAGAATTTACAGATAAATTTACGGGTAAAAAAACTACTTTGAAAAAACTGACACAAGATGCCGTGCGAAAAAAACATATCAAGATAATTCCCGCGAAATTTGAAAAAACTTATTTCCAATGGATCGATAATTTGCGTGACTGGTGTATTTCGCGACAAATTTGGTGGGGACACCAAATTCCAGTTTTTTATTGTCAGGATTGTCAGGCGGAAAATGTTTTTGAGGCGGAAAAAATAAAACCCGCTAATGTGGACGCGAAAATTTCTTGTAAAAAATGCGGGAGTAAAAATTTAAAACAAGACGAAGACACCTTGGATACTTGGTTCTCGTCAGCGTTGTGGCCGTTTTCAACTCTTGGTTGGCCGGACAAAAATTCGCGGGATTTACAAAAATTCTATCCGAACAATGTAATGGAAACTGGACACGATATTATTTTCTTTTGGGTAGCGCGAATGATTATGTTTGGACGCTATGCAACAGGGAAATATCCGTTTGAAACAGTTTATTTGCACGGATTGGTCTGTGATGAGAAAGGGCAAAAAATGTCAAAATCCAAGGGAAACGGAATTGATCCGCTTGAAGTAATTGAAGAGGTTGGAGCTGATGCTGTGCGCTTAAGTTTGGTAATTGGCTCAACTCCGGGAAACAAGATTCCAATTGGAAAAAACAAAATTAAAGGTTACCGAAATTTTGTAAATAAAATGTGGAATGCTGGAAGATTTGTGCAAATGCAAATCGAGAATTTCGCGGGAAATTCGGAAGTTAAAGCTAAATCCCTAGCTGATAAATGGATTGCGGATCGCGTAACAAAAATTTCGCGGGAAATTAAAAATCATTTAGATAAATACGAAATTTCTCTGGCTGGAGATAAAATATATCACTTTATTTGGGACGAATTTTGTGACTGGTATTTGGAAGCACATAAGGTTGCCCCCAATCCTCTTTTTCTCCGCGAAATTTTTCTTGATATTTTGAAATTAGCCCACCCGTTAGTTCCTTTCATTACGGAAAAATTGTGGAAAAACTTATCTGGTACTGAAAATTTTATTATTGAACAAAATTTCCCCAATCCTGATTTTGAGGACAAAGAATCTCGCGAAATTTTTAGTAATTTACAAGAAATTGTTAAAGAAATTCGCCATATTCGTGCGGAAAATAAAGTCAATCCAAAGGATAAATTAAATGTAAAATTCGCGGAAAAAATAAACACTGATGCGCTAAAACTCATTGAACATTTAGCTAAAGTTGTTAATGGCGAAGTTGATGAAAAACAGTCGACCAAAATTTTCGCGGGAAATTCAGAATTATTAATTGAAATCCCCGTTGATGAAAAAGCTATTGCTGCAGAAATTAAAAGACTTGAAGGACAAATTGCCGGATTAAAAAACAGACTATCCAATGAAAATTATATAAAAAACGCGCCGGAAAAATTAGTAGCAGAATCCCGCGAAAATTTGAAAAATGCGGAGGAAAAATTGGCAAAATTAATAAAAAATTAAAATTTCGCGGAATTTGTTTTTTAAAACTTGAACAATATCATTTGGAGGAGCGACGGCACCGTTGTACCTTCAAGATGGGGTTATGAAATTAAAATTTCGCGGAAATTAATTTAGTTCAAAACGCTTAAATAACATTCCTCACACAAAACTCGTCCAGCGTATTTTTCCGGCCATGAGGTTTTAATTTTTTTCGCGCATTTTCCACAACTGCAATCTCTCAACTTCCCGTTAAACGGCATCCACGCGAAATTTTCTTGTATCCGACGCATGTAATAAGTGTTTGGTAATGGGCATTTTAATTTCCGCGAAAATTTGATATCTGCCGGTAAAATTCTAAACGGTTTGTGATATTCCTCGTCCCAAAATATTTTCGCGCAAAGTTCGGCTTCGTCTTCTATATCATCCACTGAATCAGGAATTTCACTTGTCGGTAAATAATGTTCATTCTTTCGTTCCTTCAATTCAGATAACCGAAACCCTAATTTCTGTTGCTCTTCTCGCGAAAGTGGCCAATAAAAACTCGCCCAGCTCTCGTCATACGGATTCGGTGCAAAATGTCCCGGGAAAAATTTCCCCCAACTTCCCTCTCTTTTCATTTGCTCAATGATTTTTTCGCGGAGTTCCTCGTACTCCTGTGGGGAATATTGTTTGTTAAAAATACAGTATTTCTTCCCCACCAGTCCACAGCAACCAAAACAGTTTTCGCATTGAAAACAGTACATTGAATAATCTACAAATCGACATTGTACTATTTGCACCCCAAATCGTACCATATAGCATTTATCCTGAATTAACATTCCGCGAAAAATTAGTTCACTGGTCTGCCCGTGCATATCCAAAAGAGATTTTCCTTTGTAGTTACGAATTAAATTCGCACTTTCTTCGGATTCGTTTACAAAATAACAATCCCGACATTCATTACAATTATCGGAATAATTTCCGGTAGTATCCTCACATTTATCTAAAAATAAAGCTCTGTGCCAGGCGTTTTTAAGCATCATTTGTGCGAAAAAGTCTTTTGCTTTGTCGTAAATTTCGCGAGATTTTAAATTCCACTGGGCTTTTTTCTTTTCATATTC
>CAZYIR010000148.1:0-2440 GCA_964647165.1 uncultured Candidatus Peribacteria bacterium | reverse complement strand
AATTCTCCAATGTATAATTTGTCTAGACCGTCTAGACTATACATTGAGCAAAAAATGTCAATAGTTTTCTTGAATATGAAAAGGGACACTTATTTTTGAGGGCTAACGGCCAAGCTCAGCTGCCGCCAAGGAGCGCAGCGGATTGGCGGTCAGCTGGAGCGCTTTGTTGTGCTTTTTTCAGTATTCTTTTTAAAAAATGCAACTGTCTCTTGAACTATTTTCTCTTGTACCGTTATGGGGTAACCTTTTGGTGTTTTTCTTTTTTTCATACTCTTTAAAGAATATGGCACAGGCCTCAAAATCGGTTTCCTGCCGTTATTAAAAAGTTGCCACAAGGCCTCGTAAAGTTTATTTAAAAATGTAAATATTCTCTCAAGTTCACGGATATTCGTTTTTTTAAATAATTTCTGAGTTTGCGAAGGCTTGGAAAACTCCTTATGTGCGAAAATTTTATTCCTGATTTTACGATAATTTGAATCGTACAGTTTGCGATATTTTTCTATGTGCTTTTGTAGTCTTGAAAAGTCTGCATCTTCTGGCACATACACTGTTTTCATGTAATCATCTATCCATTCGTCAGCATTGTTACTTCCATTTCTCTTACGGGCTTCAAGAGATGTTTTGGAGAAAATATTTTTGTTTTTGACGGCAGTTTTAATGAGGCTGTCGATATTATGTTTCGATGTTTTATCAAAAATTCTGCCAAGTGTTATGAATAATGATATTTGAAGGGCTCCGATATTCGTTTTCCAAAACAATGGTGTTTCATTGACAAGTTTTAAAGCCTCTTTATTTCCAGCGATTTCCGAATGTATTGCCAAATAGGCATAAAAAAATTGTGTGGCCGATTGTACTTCAGTACGGAATACTTCTAATTCATGTATGAAGTTATCTTCTGCTGTCATTTTGTTTTACAGAAAGAACTATTTCCTATTTTTTTGTATTCTATTCGTCCTTGATCCTCAAGTATTCTAGCCAGTGCAGCAAAAACCCACCCTTTTGGGCCATATTGTTTGTTGGCTTTTGGGACACAAACAAGGTTTAGTTCTAATTCATTTTTGATTGTTGCTGTTGGGACCCACCCGTCTTTGGACAATGGTTCCTTTTCTCTTATAAAATCGTAAATTTCGTCAGCTAACTGTTGAATCAGGGATTTAACCTTGTCTTTTCTGGACATTTTTCGCCTTTACTTATTTTTTTTGAAGCACAACGACACGGCTCAGGGGCGGCAAGAGTGCGCAGCAAATACCCTTGATAAACCTATGAACTTTTGGCGGGAGACAGACCCTGGAAAAACCGCCGAGTTCTTGCCGTCCCTTGTAGCCGATTGTTATACCATTTTTTTATCATTTATTCTTTAATACCAACTGCTTATTTCCACCTTTCTGGAACTCATATGCAACATTTCTGATTTTGATTTGGTATTTTTCATTGGTAAATATTTCCATTATTTTTTCAAAGTGTCTCGATATTTTTGACCCAAGTTCAAGAAGGGGGAATATACGGACTTCCTTTGCGACCCGACACAACTCTTTGATAGAAGTTACATGGAAATCTAACGAAAATTGTGCACTGTAAAGAAAAAGAAAATGTGAACACAGGGCAAGGTCAAATTCTTGATTTTTAAATTTTAATTTTGGTAATTCTCCTGCGATGTATCTTCTCTCGAATTTGCCGAGCTCAAAATCTTTTAAGAATTGATTCATTGATTCTTTTCTTGTATTTCCAAGCTGCTCTATCGATTTAATATTTTTCCATATAAATTCATCTTTATTTTTTCTTGTTTGCTTCAGAACTTTATCGAATGATTCATCAATTCTTTTTTCAATTTCCCTTCTGGTGAATTGGTAAATTGGATCAATAGAAGTACAATGATAACCTTTGACTTTCATCTCTGCGTTGAAACTTGCAGGACCGTCGCTACATCCAAGAATGTTTTTTTTTAGATCATTTTCCGTGAGGGAAAACATTGCAATATATTCATCATATGATCTCCCCCATGGGACAACATGTTTTAATTCAAATGGCATGTGATAACGCTTTCTTTTTTTAAGGTATAACTTATTATTATCTGGATTTTCCCTCTGGGGTAAGATTTATCCTCTTGACGGCCCTCGGTTAGCTTGTTCGTTTAGCTTTAGGGTTTTTCCAGTATCATAACTACTTGTATATATGTTAATTATCAGTTTTGCAATTAATTTTTTGCATGAGCCTATCTGGGTGGTATAGTTATCTGTAGTTGGTATAATAACTTAATTTGTATATCTTGTGATTGAACATTATTCTTTTTTGTCATGAATTCAAGCAATAAGCAGCTTGAGGAACACCTGACTTCGTTTGCATCTTTTTTGATTAAACGACAGCTTGTGGCTCCCGGTAAGGAGAAATATTTTGTCATATGGGTGCGTAGGTTTTTCCTGAATAAAACTCGCTTTAAAGG
>CAZYIR010000147.1:0-1767 GCA_964647165.1 uncultured Candidatus Peribacteria bacterium | reverse complement strand
TTTTTCTAACGCAGAAATTGCGGAAATTATCGGTAAATCCGAAGGGAATGTTCGAGTTATTCAATTGCGTGCTTTACGAGAATTGCGCAAATATTTTCCGGAGGAAGAATTAAAATTTTCCGCGAAATTTTTATAGAATTTTAATTTTTGGTAAATGAAAGAAATTATAATTAAGGCCCCAGAAGGACAAAAAAAAATTAAGTTGATTGAAAACGATTATTTAAAAATTTATTTGGAAGATTTAGAAAAAAGTCCGCGAAATTTTAACCATCAAAAAAACTTCTATTTAGAAATTGATTTAATAGGTGATAATGCTCGTTGTGATATAGAGGGAAGAATTTATTCAACGAATATTTCTTCCAAAAAGTGGGAGATTGTTCAAATTTTTCGCGGAAAAAATCAAGTTGGAAAAATCAATATACAAGGTGTTGCTGATAACCAAGGAAAACTTTCTCTAAAAGCGGAAGGGATTTTGACTTCGGAATCTAAACAGGCAACTATTTTAATAAATGAAAAAGTGCTTCTTTTTGAACAAGCTAAATCAGAATTATTACCGATATTAACAGTAAAAACAGATAATGTTAAGCAGGCTAAACATTCGGCCAGTGTTGCCCCAATTAAATCTGAAAATTTATTATTTTTAACTTCTCGCGGAATTCCTTTAAAAGAAGCTGAAAATATTTTGAAAAAAGGATTTTTAAAATAAAAGACAAAATTTCGCGAAAAATTTTGACCATTAAGTTATTTTTCGCGAAAATTAAGAAAATATCTTATTTAAAATGCTTAAAACACCTTTATGGATTACAAATTTTAAAAATTATTCTGAGTCAACTGGTGAAAACGCTGTAAAACTCGCGAAAATTCACGAAAAAGTTGCCAAAGAAACAGGAGCTTCGATTGCAATTGCAGTTTCTCCACTAGATATTTATCGCGTATCCAAGGAAGTAAATATTCCGGTGTTTTCTCAGCATGTTGATTTAGCTGATTATGGTAAATATACTGGACATATTTTGCCGCAATTAATTAAGAAATCAGGAGCAGTGGGGACATTAATTAATCATTCAGAAAAGAGGGTGGAACGCGAAATTTTAAAAAACACTTTGGCTTTGTCGCAAAAAGCAAGTTTAGTTCGTGTAGTCTGTGCGGAAAATCCTGACGAGGTGGAATACCACGCAGAATATGATCCAGATTTTATTGCTTTTGAACCACCGGAATTAATTGGTTCGACAGGGGCTTCGGTTTCTTCAGAAAACCCTGATTCTATTGTTGAATCTGTTACCAGATCTCGCGGGATTCCCATTTTAGTTGGAGCGGGAATAAATTCGGTATCTGATGTGGAAATAGCTTTAAAACTTGGAGCAAAAGGATTTTTAGTGGCAACAGCTATTGTTAAATCAGATGATCCCGAAAAGGCTTTACGAAAATTTGTAGAGGTTTTTTAAAACGAAGAAGTGAATTTTTCCGCGAAAAAAAACAAACACAACCACCGTCATTGCTAATCAATTTCCTATTCCTGAGTGGGAGGCAAAAAGCAAGACTGAATTGAATCGAAGGATCTTCCTTTTGTTTCTTGAGCAAGCGGAAGACCCATTCGACTTCTGGTATTTGAAAAACATTTGTCGCTCAGGGATAGGGAAATATAAAAATTTCGCGGAGTTTTTTTTATCAGCGCAAAAAACAAACAGTAAGGGAGATTGCTTCGTCGCTGCGCTCCTCGCAATGACGACAGATGAGTTTTCCGCGAAAAAATCAATTGTTTTTTTGAGC
>CAZYIR010000146.1:0-7831 GCA_964647165.1 uncultured Candidatus Peribacteria bacterium | reverse complement strand
GTCATGCATTTTTTTTATTTGTTTTTTCAAAACATTTACCAATAAATCAGCGCATTTTCGTATATTGTCAGAACTAGTGTTAGCATGAAAATTTCCTAATCCCGGACATTCGACATTTACGCTACATTCAAATCTGTTTCCGGAAGAATGTTTATTTTTAGATAGTTTAATTTCCACCATAATAGCTTCTCCGTCACTTATAGATCCTACAAACTTTTTTAACGGTAAAAATCTTTTTTCAAAATAGTTTTTATCTTCTTCAAAAAAAGTAACATTGTCGACGTGATATTGAAAAATCATGGTGAGTGAATTAAAAAATACATTCTAATTCTATTTTTATTTTAGAGTTTCGGCAACTTTTCCCGCGAAATTTTTGAAATAATTTACAAGTAAAATAAAAAGAATATGATGACGAAGACTTAATAAAAACAAACCATATGAATTACTTAAAAGTTAAAAAATATTTTAAAAATTTCTTTGTTTTAGTTGGAATTGCTCTTTTGTGGGGAGGAATTATGATTACCCTCAATCAAGTAGAAGCTCAAAAAATTCCTGTTTTGGAGCTTTTTCATGGGGCGGAATGTCCGCATTGTCACGAAGAAAGAGCTTTTTTGCCAATTATTCAAAAAATGTATCCCGATTTAGCTATTCGCGAATACGAAATTTGGCATGATGTTAAAAACAGAAATTTCGCGGAGAAACGATTATCCGAATTGGGCGAAAAGTTGGAAGGAGTGCCAACAAATATTATTGAAAATCAAGTTATAGTTGGATTTCAAAAAGAAAAATTATTAAATGTTTTGCAAAAAACTTATGGACCACCTCAAGTTTCTTTGGAAGAAGCTTTACAACAGACCCCTGGTAATGATTCCGCGAAAAAATGGTTGATTGTTGTTATCGTTTTAATTTTAGTTGGTGGTGGAACCTATTTCTTTTTCGCAGACACAAAAAAATGAAAAAATATTTGTTAAGTTTAATATTTTTATATAGTTCCGTCTTTGCTTCAAATATAGATATTTTGTCAAAATATTCTATGGAAAATAGTTGGTGGGCCGGTGTTACTGACGCTTGGTGGCCTGTTATGAGTTTTGTAATGGGATTGGTAGATGGATTTAATCCGTGTGCAATGTGGACTCTGTTTATCTTAATTGGATTTTTATTGGCAATGAAAGATCGGGCTAAACAAATCTGGATTGGAGCGGTTTTTATAGCCAGTTCAGCAATAATTTATTTAGTTGCTTTGTTAACTTATTTTTTTGGATTTAGAAAAGTCACGGAAAACATTGCAACATCAGCTATGGACTGGATTTTTCTGGCTATTGGAATTATAGCGATTGTAACTGGAGTTATAACTATCTTGAATAGTAAAAATAAAGGAATTGATTGTGAAGTACGAAATACAGAAAGCAAAAAACTTTTCAGTCAAAAATTACAGAATATTCTTAACCGCGAAAAATTTATTTTTGTTTTAATTGGTGTAACAATTTTGGCTTTTTCTGTTAATGCTTTTGAATTACTTTGTAGTGTAGCAATTCCGACTATTTATACCGCTTCAATGTTGGATTTGCATCTACCTTTGTGGAAAAATTTCGCGGGAATTGCTATTTATGATTTTGCTTATGTTCTAGATGATATAGTTGTTTTTTATTTAGCTATGAAAACACTCTCCTTGAAAGTCTTTAGTGCTAAAATTGTTCAAATAGCTAACTTTTTTGGAGGTTTATTGTTATTAATTTTAGGAATATTGTTGTTAATCGATTCGGCACTTTTTATACAATTCTTCGCTTAATTACTTAATTAAAAGTTCCGCGAAATTTTTATTTTGAATTTATTTTCAGAGCTAATCTTTCAAAACAAAATTTAGGAGATAAATTGCTAGAAATGGCTTGATGTGTTTCCAACAAAATTTCCAAATTTGGAGCATATTTAGGAAGAAGTCTAGCAACAGTTATCAAGTCTTCCAGAAATTCTAAAAAAACAGTTCGATCAATTTTTTTCTGTAAATTTTCGCGGGACTTTTTGTCTAATTCTTCGATTATTTTGAACTTTCCCGATAAATTTTTTTTCTTATCCAGAAAATTATTTAATTCTTCGCTTAGTTCAATGTCATTTAAGGAATTTCCGATATTAACTACAGAAACCCGCGAAATTATAGTGTTTAACAATTTATGATGATTTTTTGTTGTAAAAATAAAAATTACTTTTTCAGCCGGTTCCTCAATTATTTTTAACAGAGCATGACTGGCTTCGCGAGTGACTCTTTCTAAATTTTCTAAAATAATTATTCGGTATGGAGCAACCGGTTTTTGGTGAGCCAGTTTTATAATTCCGCGAACATTTTCATATTCAGATTGCCCCTCTTTCTTAGCGGTATCTGACCAATCTATTTTGAAACTTTTTCCGTTATCACGAAAAATAATCGTATCGGGATCCAAACCGGAAGCGATGTTTTCTCGCGAATTTTTTTGTAAATGTTGAGCTATGCTAATGGCGATTTCTAATAAGTTCCCCGTTCCAGACAGGAGTACCCGGGCCGGAAAGCACTTGTTATTCAGCCATGATTGTATTTTTTTATTGGGAATTTCTGTAAACATCATTTTTCAGCTTACAGCATATTAAAACATTTTAAAATGTAAAATTTCGCGGAAATTTGCGGGAAATTATTTAATCTCTTAAAAAAGTAAAAAAATGTTGACGAAATCTTTTTAATCCATAAAATCGCGGGGATTTTTCGCGGGAGAACTGCTATC
This sequence comes from uncultured Candidatus Peribacteria bacterium, assembly GCA_964647165.1. Lineage (GTDB taxonomy): Bacteria > Patescibacteriota > Gracilibacteria > UBA4473 > UBA4473 > JALVIB01. The sequence continues at coordinate 5,081 of CAZYIR010000146.1, read as the reverse complement.
TGCAGTAGCGTTTTTATTTTCTCGCGGAGGAATAATAGCTATTATTTATACATGAGAGATACAAATACAGCTTTCAAAGACTCTTCTAAAAAATTCAAACAACAACCATTTAACGCCATTTCTCTCTCGATTGCTTCCCCTGAGGATATTTTGAGTTGGTCAAATGGTGAAATTACTAAGCCGGAAACTATTAATTATCGGACACAAAAACCGGAACCAGATGGTTTATTTTGTGAAAAAGTTTTCGGACCGGTGAAAAATTGGGAATGTGCTTGTGGTAAATATAAACGAATTCGTTATCGCGGTATTGTTTGTGAAAAATGTGGAGTGGAAGTAATTCGTTCTACAGTTAGACGAGAACGAATGGGACATATTAAATTAGCTGTGCCAGTGACACATCCTTGGTTTCTCCGTTCAACTCCATCAAAAATCGGATTATTGTTAGATTTGCCGGTTAAAAAATTGGAATTAGTTGTATATTTCGCGGCTTATATTGTTGTAGAAGTTGATGAAGAAGCACGAGATGAAGAATTGGATAAGTTGGAAAAAGAGTATAAAAAAATTATTGCAACCACAAAAGAAGAAAACGGAAAAGCTTTGGTTGTCGCGAAAAATTCACTTAAAAAGAAAGAAATTTCACAAAAGGATTATAATGCTTTAGAAGAAGAATTGGTTCAAAAATTGGAAGAAATAAACGAAGCCTTTAAAGCTGCGAAAGAGGAATTAAAAAGTTTAAGAGTTGGAGAAATATTGCCGGAGTTGGTTTATAGAAACATTTCTATGAAGTTTGGTCATATTTTTCGCGCAGGGATTGGGGCTGATGCAATTCGAGAAATTATTAAAAATATTGATTTACCAAAATTTTTAGAACAGCTTAAAAAAGACTTGAAATCAGTGTCGGGGCAAAAGCAAAAAAAGTTGATTAAAAGAATAAAATTGGTTTCATCTCTGATTAAAAATAAAACAAAACCGGAGTGGATGATATTAACCGTTATTCCAGTTATTTCACCGGATATTCGTCCGATGGTTCAGTTGGATGGGGGACGATTTGCAACTTCTGATTTAAACGATCTCTATAGACGAGTTATTAATCGTAATTCTCGTTTGAAAAAATTAATTCAATTGGGGGCACCAGAAATTATTTGTCGAAATGAAAAACGAATGTTACAAGAGGCGGTAGATATTCTTATTGCAAATTCTTCGCGAAGTAATCGAGCCGGAACAAATTATTCTCAACGTCGAAAATTAAAATCTCTTTCAGATATGTTGAAAGGGAAACAAGGGCGGTTTCGACAAAATTTACTTGGGAAACGTGTAGATTATTCCGGGCGTTCGGTTATTACAGTTGGCCCTACTTTAAAACTTGATGAATGTGGGTTGCCCAAGAAAATAGTTTTAGAATTATTTAAACCATTCGTTATCGCTAAATTAATTGAATTTGAGTTAGCACATAATGTTAAATCAGCAGAAAAAGTTATTAAAGAAGGGGATAAGGTTGTTTGGGATATTTTGGCTGAGGTTATAAAAGGAAAATATGTTTTATTGAATCGTGCTCCAACCTTGCATCGTTTAGGTATTCAGGCATTTAAACCACGACTGGTTGAAGGAAAAGCAATTCGTTTGCATCCACTGGTTTGTGCAGCGTATAATGCGGATTTTGATGGTGATCAGATGGCGGTGTATTTACCATTGTCTGCCCGGGCTCAAAAGGAAGCACGAGAGATAATTTGTTCCGCGAAAAATTTATTAAAACCGTCTTCAGGGGAGCCGATTATTAATCCTTCTCAGGATATGGTATTGGGATGTTATTTCTTAACTCAAAAATTCGCGGGGAAAAAGGGAGAAGGAGCCAGTTTTCCTTCAGAAAAACATGCTGTTCGTGCTTATGAAGCTGGAATTGTGCATTTACAATCACCAATAAAAGTTCGTTTAAAAAACGGAGAACTAACAGAAACAACGGTTGGAAGAATTGTTTTCAATCAAGTTTTACCAGACGGAATTGAGTTCCAAAATAATGTTTTTGGTAAATCGGAATTAAGTAATATTTTAGCGCGAGTTTTTGCTGAAAAAGGAGAGGAAGAAACAGCTAAACTTGCCGATAATATTAAAGACTTAGGATTTAAATATGCCACGATGTCTGGTATATCAATTTCAGTTTTTGATATTCATGAAGCTGAAAATCGCGATAAGATTATTGAAGACGCCAATAAAATCATAGAAAAAATTGATGAACATTATAAAAAAGGATTATCAACTGATGAAGAACGGTATAACAGTACTATTAAATTGTGGACAAGAGTAAAATCAGACATTACTGATGAAATGATTCAAGAATATACAGATGAAAATGATATTTTTTATCAAATTAATTCCGGGGCGCGTGGTAATTGGGGACAGGTAACACAAATTGGTGGTATGAAAGGATTAGTATCAAGTCCGTCAGGAAGAACAATTGAATTACCAATTAGATCAAATTTGAAACAAGGATTTACAATTCTTGAATATTTTATCGCAACACATGGTGGGCGTAAGGGAAAATCCGATACAGCGTTGAAAACAGCGGAAGCAGGATATTTAACACGTCGGTTGGTTGATTCTGTGCAAGATGTTGTTGTCCATGAAGAAGATTGTGGAACAAAAGTTTTTAAAACTATAACCAGGGAAGAATCTGCTGAATTGGGAATGGATTTTGAGAAGAGAATTTTTGGTAGATTTGTTCAAAATACGGTTAAGGATAGCAAAGGAAAAGTTATTTTAAAGAAAGGAGATATTATTGACGAAAAAGCTATTGAAAAAATTCGCGTAAATCAAATAAATTCAATTGATGTTCGTTCGGTGATGTTTTGTAAGACAATTAAAGGAGTGTGTCAAAAATGTTATGGATATGATTTAGGAAAGAACGATATTGTTGAAAAAGGGACACCGGTAGGAATTATCGCTGCACAATCAATTGGTGAACCGGGAACACAATTGACAATGCGAACATTCCACATGGGGGGAATTGCTACTGGAGAAATGTCTATGACTCAAGGGTTGACTAGAGTTGAAGAGGTGTTTGAAGCTCGTTCTCCTAAAAATCCCGCGATTTTATCGGAAATTGCTGGAATGGTTCAAATTAAACGTGGTAAAAATGATGTAAAAATTATTGTTTCAGCCGACAAAGCCGAAGCTGAAACACATTTAATTCCTTATGATTTTGAACCTGATGTCAAGAAAGGTGATGAAGTTAGAGAGAAACAAATTATCGCGAGATCTACAACTTCCAAAAGTACAGTTAAGTCTAGATGTGCAGGAAAAGTTCAGAAGATTGAATCTAATGCAATTATAATTAAACAAAAGGTTCCAGCGGTAAAAACTTATACAGTGTCAACTAGAGCAACTTTAAAAGTGAAAGATGGACAAAAGATTACAAAAGGAACTCAACTAACTTCAGGTCATTTAGATTTGAGACAATTAATGGAATTAACTTCTATAGAAAGAGCTCAAGAATATATTTTACACGAAGTACAGTCTATTTATGCTTCTCAGGGACAGACTATTTCAGAAAAACATATTGAAATTATTGCTAAGCAAATGGCTTCAAAAGTTCGCGTAATAGATCCTGGTGATTCAGATTGGGTATCAGGAGAGATTCATGAATATATTGATTTTGTTGAAAGGAATAAGGAGTTAGTAGAGAAAGGGAAGAAAGAAATCATAGTTGAACGATTATTATTAGGACTAACGCGAATTTCTTTATGGACAGATTCTTGGTTATCGGCGGCTTCTTTTCAGGAAACAATTCGTGCTTTGGTTAATGCATCTGTTGATTCCAAAAAAGATGACCTTGACGGACTTAAAGAAAACGTTATCATCGGCCGGCTTATTCCGGCAGGTACTGGATATAAGGATAGTACTTTCTTTAGTGACATGGAGGAAGTAGAGCAGGAAAACACTGTTTCTTAATCAAATTTACTTGATATTAATTTATTAAAAAATGCCAACAATTAATCAATTAGTTCGGAAATCGCGAAAAAAGAAAATTAAAAAATCAAAAGCTCCGGCTTTGGGGAAGATTTTTAATACATTAAAAAATGAAGCGCGAAAATTAAATTCTCCGCAAAAGAGAGGAGTTTGTGTTAAGGTAACAACAGTTACACCAAAGAAACCGAATTCCGCTTTGCGTAAAATCGCACGTGTTCGTTTAACAAATGGATATGAGGTGAATGCGTATATTGGAGGGGAAGGGCATAACTTACAAGAACACTCGGTGGTTACTATTCGTGGTGGGCGTGTAAAAGATCTTGTGGGAGTGCGTTATCATGTTGTTCGTGGACGATTAGATACAGAAGGAGTATCTGATCGTAAACAAGCACGTTCTAAGTATGGAACTAAAAAACCAAAAAATTAATTAATAATTTATAAAAATGGCAGACGAAAAAGTAGCGGTTACTGAAGCCGCCTCTAAAACTTCAGGGAAAAAATCGGCTAAAGCGGGAGATTCCGCGAAAAAAACAAAAAAATTTGTTAATCCGTTTAATATGAATGATCCTATGCAGGAGAAATTTGTTAAATGTATTATGAAAAACGGAAAAAAAACAGTTGCTCAGAGAATTTTGCGTGATTGTTTTGAAGAAATGCATCGTCGAGGAGAAAAAGATGTATTAAAGACTTTTGAAACAGCTTTTTCAAATGTAGTTCCAAGCATGGAAGTTAAACCGAAACGAATTGGTGGTTCTGTTTATCAAATTCCGATGGAGGTAACACCTAAACGGCGGATAAGTCTTCCGATTCGTTGGATTTTAAAAGGAGCTCGTAGTAAAAAAGGACAACCTATGTACAAGAGATTAGCTTCTGAATTAATTGATGCTGCTAATGAGTCAGGATTTGCTTTTAACAAGAAAGAAGAAGTACAAAGAGTTGCACAAGCTAACAAAGCTTTTGCTCATCTAGCACGATACTAATTTAAGTTTATTGATTATAAAAAAACGCCGGGAGGCGTTTTTTTATTTAATTAAAATTTCCGCGAAATTTTAATTTCACAACCTCATCTTGAAGGTGCGACGGCGCCGTCGCTCCTCCAAATGATATTGTTCAAGTTT
>CAZYIR010000145.1:0-8031 GCA_964647165.1 uncultured Candidatus Peribacteria bacterium | reverse complement strand
AAAATTTCGCGGAATTTGTTTTTTAAAACTTGAACAATATCATTTGGAGGGGCGACGGCGCACCTTCAAGATGGGGTTGTGAAATTAAATTTTCGCGGAAATTAAAATGCCCATTACCAAACACTTATTATATGCGTCGGATACAAGAAAATTTCGCGTGGATGCCGTTTAACGGGAAGTTGAGAGATTGTAGTTGCGGAAAATGCACGAAAAAAATTAAAACCTCATTGCCGGAAAAATACGCTGGACGAGTTTTGTGTGAGGAATGTTATTTAAGCGTTTTGAACTAAATTAATTTCCGCGAAAATTTAATTTCACAACCCCATCTTGAAGGTGCGACGGCGCTGTCGCTCCTCCAAATGATATTGTTCAAGTTTTAAAAAACAAATCCCGCGAAATTTTAATCCAAAAACTTCTCATGAACTTTTTTTAAATCAGCGTTGGCGACATGTGTATAAATTTGTGTGGTAGAAATATTCGAATGCCCGAGCATTTCTTGCACAGATCGTAAATCAGCACCTTTTCTCAAAAGAGTTGTGGCAAAGGTGTGTCGTAAAACATGTGGCGTCACCGGTCGCGTAATTCCCGCTTTTCGTCCGCGGTCGCGGATCATTATTTCGATAGAAGTCCGCGAAAGTCGCCGACATTCACCATTTTTTTCTAACTGATTTCCGCGAAATTTTGAGTTTAAAAACAGAGGAGCAAAATTATCAGTTCTTAAACTTAAATATTTCTCCAATAATTTAGTCGCTCGTTCAGTTAAAAACACAATTCGCACTTTTCGTCCTTTACCAATAACCGAAAATTCGCGGGATTTTAAGTTCACATTTTCCCGATTTAGCGCTACAAGTTCTGAAATTCGCAAACCGGTAGAATACAACATTTCAATGATAGCATCATCTCGTGCGGCTAGTTGCTCATCTTTTTTTCCGCGAAAATTTCTCAGCCGATTTAATTCTTCTTTATTTAGTCCAGAAACATCACGAGGATTCTGTTTAACTAGTTCAATTTTTTCTGGAGAAAGTAGTGTTTCCGCCAAATCTCGTTTGTGTGCGAATTTTAAAAACGAACGAACTGGTATTAAATACAAATTTTGCGTCGCTCGCGAAATTCGTTCGCCGGAATTCCGCGATTTTAGTTCGAAGATTTTGTCGCGAAAATCATCAATCTTATTTAAATCAATTTCTTTTAACTCAATATTTCCCACAGATTCTACGAACAAATCTAAACTTCGCCGATAATTACGAATCGTATAGGGCGACACATTTTTTACATTTTTTAAATGTCGCAGAAATTTTTTGGTAGCTTCCAGGAGTTTCATCGCTCCTAGTTTATCAGTTTTTGGTATATAATAAAAATTCGCGGGATTTTAACTTTTCCGTAACCCGAAACTCGCTAAGGCGGCGATGAAAAGGAAAACAACCAGACTTTTTATACCAAAATAAAGAACGGAAATTCCCGCGAAAAAATAAGTCAATCCGCGCATTCCGCTCAAAATCCATTCTCGAACAATAAAAAAATTCCATTCGTGTTCCGGATTTTTTTCCGCCAATTCAATCAAGCGTGTGTAATAAGAAATATTAAAAACCGGCCCGAGAAATCCCGCGAAAAATGAGGCAATCCCCGCCATCATTGCTGTTGGCCAAAAAACTAATAATCCGCGGATTCCTAGATCAAAAAAACGAATAATCGCCGAATATTGTAGTGTTTTTTTCGCGGATTTTTGATCAATTAGTTTTCCGGAAATTTTCGCGGAAATCATTTCTACCACAGCAGAAAACGAAATAAATGATCCCATTTGAATAAAACTCGCCAAAACCGATTTAAAGAAAACCGGCCACACTGTTAACAAAGTTCCACTTTGAATACCTTCAATAAAACAAAATTTTCCCATGGGACTTTTTATAAAATCCCGCGAAAAAAAGTCCCACAAATTATTCCAGTTGCTTAATTTTAATTTAGGAACAGCCAGTTTCCCCGCGAAAAAAATAGCACTTCCAAAAGAAATTCCTGCTACCAGAGAAATCCAAATTTCCAAATCATTCTGTAAAAGAAATCCGCTAATTAACGGAGCAACAATACTTGCTCCAACTGTAAAAACTTGCATATTCCCGACATGGTCGGCGCGCGCACTTTCTTTAGTCGAATGTAAGTTGAAAAGATGAAAATTAGGCCAGAAAGTATAGATTCCCAAAGTTAAAAAAACTGTTGCCAAGATTATCAACCACGGGAAATTTCGCGAAATTGATAAAAGTAAATAAAAAAGAGCAATTCCGGTTAACCCCAATTGCAAAATTTGCGGAAGTTTTAAATAACGATTTAGCCATTTATTTAAAGGATAAACTATTAAAAACCCCGCGAAATTTAAGCTCGTCAGCCAAATGAAAATTTCCCAAATTTCTAAACCAAAAGCTTTAGCGACTAAAAAAGGAAAAAAAACTCCAACCAAAGCAGTCCCCAGTGATTGCAAAAAAGTCATTAATAATAGATTTCGTCGATTTTTTTTCATAGTGTCGAGATTCTAACCGAATTTCAAATAAGGGCGAAATTTTCGCGGAAAAAATCGTGACAAGTTCCGCCTAAACATAATTCAAAGCGTAAGTGAGATATAAACTCTCTACTTGATATCTAAAATTTCATATTCAAATTCTCCGCCGGGAGCTTTTACTTTTACTTTATCGCCTTTTTTCTTTCCTAAAATGGCTTCCCCAACAGGAGATTCATTAGAAATTTTGTGAGCCATAGAATCAGCTTCCGTTGATCCAACTATTACAAATTCATGTTTTTCTTTTCCTTCTTTTAGAACAACTTTAGAACCGATTTGAACAGTGTCTCCTTTTCCTTCTTTAACAACTACGGCATTTTTTATTTGTTCTTCTAAGATTGCGATTCTCTGTTCAATAAAAGCTTGTTGGTTTTTAGCTTCGTCATATTCAGCATTTTCGGAAAGATCACCATAAGCAATCGCTTCTTTTAATCGTTCAGCAACTTCGCGCCTACCTCTTGTTTTTAAGTCTTCAAGTTCGTCTTTCAGCTTTTGTAATCCTTTTGCAGTCAGTAAAATTTTTTTGCTGTCGTCTGTTTTTTTAGCCATTTTAGAGTGGTTATAACATAATTTCGCGGAGATTTTAGAAAAAATCTTAAATAAAGCAAGATACTATGATTCAATTTTCATAGCTAGAGGATGAGAACGAAGTTTTTCCAGTACTTTCCCTTCAATTTGTCGGATTCGTTCACGAGTCACATTAAAGTGTTTACCGACCTCTTCTAGAGTATGTGGAATACCATCCTCTAAACCAAATCGCATTTTAATAATTTTTTGTTCACGAGCTGATAAATATTCTAATAGTTCCGCGATATTTTCTTTAATTAATTCTCGGTGAGTTACTTCAAATGGAGATAACATTTTTTCATCTTCAATAAAGTCAGAAAGTTTTGAGTCTTCTTCAGTTCCCACGGGAGCTTCTAAAGAAACAATATCTTGCGAAATTTTCATTATGTAATTTACCTTTTTAAGATCAAGTCCCATTTCTACACCAATTTCTTCCGGTAGAGGATCCCGACCAAGTTCTTGTTGTAAGCGGCGTTGTGTATAGCGAAGTTTGTTAATTGTTTCTACCATATGTACCGGAATACGAATTGTTCTGGCTTGATCAGCAATAGCTCTGGTAATTGCTTGTCGAATCCACCAAGTAGCATAAGTAGAAAACTTAAATCCTTTTCGGTAATCAAATTTTTCTACAGCTCGAAGTAACCCCAGATTTCCTTCTTGCATTAAATCTAAAAATGGCAAACCTCGTCCAATATATCTTTTGGCAATTGATACAACTAATCTTAAATTTGATTCTGCTAGATGTTGTTTAGCTGACAAATCTCCTTTTTCAATTCTTTTCGCGAGACTTACTTCGTCTTCAGCAGTCAAAAGATTAACTCTTCCAATTTCATTTAGATACATTCGTACGGAATCGTTTGAAATTTCTGACAAGTCAACGGATTTTGGTTCAGCTTTTTCTGGTTCAGCTTTATCATCTTCTTCAATTTCTTCATCTCCAACTTGGACGTGTAGTTCAATAGCTTCTTGTTCTTTACGAAGTTTTTCCTGCCAAATTTTTTCTTCACGAACTTCAATAACTTCTACTCCCAATTCTAATAATAATTCATATAATTCATCTAACTGATCTAAGTTTTCTTCAATTTCCGGGACTACTTTGAAAAGTTCTTGTTCGGTCACAAATTTTTGTTCTCGTCCTTTCTGAATAAGTTGTTGGATCTCTTTAGGAAAAGAATCAATTTTTCGTTGAATTCGCGGAGGAAGGGTTGGAGTAGTTGAAGATTTCGCGGGAATTTTTTTATTTTTAACTTTATTGTTAACCGTTTTCTTTATTTTCTTATTTTCCGCGATTTTTTTCTTTTGAACAGTTTTTGAAGAAGTTTTTTTAATTTTATCGGTTGATTTAGTTTTTTTCTTACAAACTGTTTTTTTAGTTTTATCAGTAGTTTTCTTTTTTTCAGTCATTTTTTAGTGTTTTAAAATTGAGATAAAAAATCTATTTTTTGGGAGGAAAGATGGCGAATGTCATCAATTCCGAATTTCATCATCGCCAATCTGGTTAAGCCGAAACCGAAGGCAAATCCAGAAAATTTCGCGGAATCAATATGGCAATTCTTAAGGACATTGGGATGTACCATTCCGGCTCCCATGAATTCTATCCAGCCGGTATTTTTACAAGTTTTACATCCTTGTCCGGAGCAAATTGTGCAGGAAAAATCAACTTCAAAGCCCGGTTCCACAAAAGGGAAATAACCTGGGCGCAATCGCACATTTACTTTTTTCGCGAAAATTTCGGATAACATTGTTTCAATAGTTCCTTTGAGATGAGCCAAAGAAATACCCTCATCAACCAGCAGACCTTCAACTTGATAAAAAACATTTCCATGACTGGCATCTATATCTTCGTTTCTAAATACTCGTCCCGGAGCAATAAGTCGCACAGGTGCTCCGTGTTTAAGCATTTTTCTAATTTGCACATCAGAAGTTTGCGTACGCAAAACAAAATTTTCGCGAGGATTAGAATTCCCGCGAGAAATCCAAAAAGTATCTTGCATATCTCTTGCTGGATGATGTTCAGGAATATTAAGTGCATCAAAATTATTCCACTCAGTTTCAATTTCTGGACCGTCGGCAATTTCAAAGCCCATAGAAATAAAAATATCTTCTATTTGTTTTTGGATTTGCGAAATCGGGTGAATTACTCCTTTTTTTCGCGAAATTTCCTTAGTCACATCAATCCACTCTCGTTCAAGCTGTTTTGTTAGTTCCAATTTCGCGAAAATTTCTTTTTTTTCAGTAATAAATTCGGATAATTCTTTTCGTAATTTTCCAATTTGTATTCCGATTTCTTTTTTTTCGTCAGCTGGAAGATTTTTTAAATTTCGCGAAATCTCCGCCAATAAGCTTTTTTTACCTAAAAATTCCGTTTCAAATTCTAATAATCCTGCAAAATTAGTCACAGAATTCATCTCTTTCTGTGCTTTTTTAGACAAATCTGAAAGCTGAGAAAACACTGTCTTCACAGAAAAAGGGGATAAAATATTTGATTTATCAGAAAAAATCCTGTAAAATATGGAGAAATTTGCATTAAAAGTCAAATTTTAATTAAAAAAAATTAAACAAAAACAAATGGTACATTTTAATTTCGGTCTCGGGGGATTAATGATCGGAGATGATGATAAAAAAGACGATTCATCTACTTCTTCTTCCGCGAATTCTGGTGATGGTTCTTCTTCGGCAATGCCTACGGACACAGGAGAACAAGTTACAGCATCATCAGATGAAAATTCCAATTTGGGAGCAGAAGTTTCTCCTGAAACACCTTCTTCCAGTGAAACATCTGGTGAAATGGTGACAACTCCCACTGAGGAAACGGTTGAAACAGAAACATCTGAAACACCTGAAACACCTGGAGATGCTCCTACAGAAGAAAATCCTGCTACAGATCCTGTTTTTGAAGAAAAAATTCAAACAACTGAAGTAGGAAAAGGAGAAGAAGTTGAAGAAAATGAAACAGAAAATTTCGCGGAAAATGTAGAAAACAATAATTCTTCGTCTGGGTTAACTACTCAAGATTCAGAAGAAAATTGGTTGAATACAGAAAAAACTCCCGCTAACGAGGAATCGGTTAATTTAGAAACAGAAACTCCAACAATGCCCACTTTTGGACAACCAACAGAAGATACAGCAGAAGACGAGCAAATCAACTTGGGACAGACAGAGGAGGTTGAAGTTCAAGATGAATTAAAAGAAGTTAAAGATGAATCAATGACAGAAGTTTCTACAGAGGAGAACATAAGCAACGATTCAGTTTCTCAAGAAAACGAAACAGATGCTTCAGAACCAGAAATTCCAACTTTTGAGCAACCTACATCGTCAGTTGAATCAGAATCAAATATGCCAGCTGATGAAAGTTCCGCGAAAATTTCAGAACCAACGGAAAATCCTTTTCCGGAAGCAGCGGTTCCAGCTTCACAACCTTTAGATTCAGAAAAACAAGAGCCGGCGACAAATGAACCATTTATTCCAGTTGTGCCAAAAGCACAGACAGAATTACCAACGAACGAAAATATAAAAACAGACTCAGTTGCTGAACAAAATATTCCAGAATTGACCGAAAATTTCGCGGAAACTGAAAATAAAGATAATTCTTCTGATTTTTTCTCAAATAATCCGCCGGCGGAAACAACTATAAATAACTCTTCCGACGATTTATCTACTGAAAATCCGATTACGGAAACAGACAGTGATCCCTTGGCTCCAGCACCAACAGCTGTTATTGGCGGAGATCTTGTAAGTGATAATGAGGATAAAAACGATGACAATGTTTCAGATCAAGATATGGTAGAGGAAAGTTCTTCAATTAAGACAGAAAACCCAGTGGTTGTTTTAGAACAATTCAAAGAAAAAGCAGCCGGTTTTTTAGAAGAACATAACCGTCGTATTGCTGAATATAACAAGAAAATAGCGGAACTTAAAGCAAAAATTCGCGAAGAAAAACATATCTTAAAAGAAGAACAGAAAAAGTCCGCGAAAATTTTAGAAGAACTGAATTCATTAGTAGCCAATTTTTCTCAAACAAATTCCATTAAAAAAAAAGTCCCAAAAAGGATAAATAAACGAAAATTCACTAAAACAAAGACTTCTTAATAATTTCAGAAATTCATCTTTTATAAAATCTCCGCAAAATTTCGCGGAGATTTTTTATTATCATTAATTTTATTATCATTAATCAATAATTTTTGTTATAATTCCCGCGAAATTTAATTATTTAAACATGTCTGGACACAGTAAATGGCATTCTATCAAGCACAAAAAAGGAGCAAATGACGCAAAGCGTGGAAAAATTTTAAATAAACATTCCAAAATTCTTCTTGTTGTTGGTCGAAATGATCCGAATCCGGAAACGAATGCTTCTTTGCGAGCGGCAATTGCCAATGCTAAAGCAGATAATGTGCCCAACGATAATATTTCGCGAATTTTAAAGAAACTTTCTGGAGAAGGGAAAGATGCCACAATTTATTCAGAACAAATTTATGAAGGATTTGGACCTGACGGAATCCCTTTTATTGTGACCGCTTTAACAGATAATAATAAACGAACTTTTCCGGCAGTAAAAACAGCTTTCGCGAAAAATGGTGGAAATTTAGGAAGCAGTGGATCGGTAATGTTTATGTTTAATCATTTGGGGATAATTCGTATTAAAAACGGCAATAAGTCAGAAGATGAACTTTTTGAATTGGCAATTGAGGCGGGAGCAGATGATTTTTCTTATGATACAGATGGAGAAAGTGAAATAATTACAAAATTCGCGGAACTGGGAAATGTTTCAAAGGCTTTGGAAGGGAAAATAGAAATCATCAAGGCCGAGCCGGAATATAGAGCCAAAGAACCGCGTTTAATTACAGATGCGCAAATGTTAGCGAAATTAGAAAAATTTATTGCAGCTGTTGAAGATGTTGATGATGTTGATGATGTTT
>CAZYIR010000144.1:0-6295 GCA_964647165.1 uncultured Candidatus Peribacteria bacterium | reverse complement strand
TTTTTAAGTATAGGAAAAAATCGCGAAAAGTGAAATTTCGCGAAATTTTGAAGAGATCTTTCCACTCGTCATTCTTCCTCGGTTAAGATGACAACAAAAGCAGTCTAACTATATTTTCGCGGGAATTTAATTCCATTCCTCCAATAATTCCTGCATTTTTTCGCGGGATTTTGTGGCATAATCTTTTCCGTCGCCAGCGTAAAGAACCGCTCGGCTAACCGGTACAATCACACCAATTCCGTTCACTTGAACATTTTTAATCGCGTCAATTGAACCACCTTGAGCACCAACTCCCGGACACAAAAACCAGGCATGAGGCATTTCTTCGCGAAAAAATTTCAAAAATTTAGGATCAATTGTTGCGCCAATTACCGCCCCAACAGCGGTTAAATGATTTTTTTCTGACTGAGTTGTAATATTCCATTCTTCAATTTTTTCCGCGATTTTTCGCGACATTTCAAAGTCTCCACCTTGGAATTCCATAGCAGACGGATTTGAAGTTCTCACTAAAACGAAAATCCCGCGAGAATTTTCTTCACACTTCTTTACAAAAGGTAAAACTCCGTCTGTTCCCAGTAGAGGATTTACCGTCAAACAATCTGCACTTAATGGTCCGTTTCCCAAATAAGCTTCCGCGTAGGCTTCGCAGGTTGACCCGATATCTCCGCGTTTTCCGTCAATCATTGTGATTAAATCCAATTCTTTTGCTAATTTCAATAAAATTTCAACCGCTTTAATTCCTTCCGCGCCAAATTGCTCGAAATACGCCATTTGAATTTTTATTCCGCAAATTAAATCGTGCGTTGATTTCATAATTTCAAGACAAAATTTCAGCGCTCCTTCCGCATCTTTGCTAATTCCAGCTGGAAATTTCGCGGGATTTGGATCAAGTCCCAACATAAAGCAAGAATTTTTTTTGCGCACCGCTGATTCCAATTTTTCTGAGAAATTCATATTGTGAATTTTAAAAACTTCACGGAGATTATAGCGGTTAATAATTAAAAGTTAAAAAATTCCGCGAAATTTTTGCAGTTAGAAAATTTTTAGTCTAAAATTCGTCAGATAAGTTTTTTAACCAACTAAAAATGACTCCAAAATACAAACGAATTATGCTGAAACTTTCCGGGGAAGCTCTTCTAGGAAAGAAACAATTTGGAATTGATTATGATGTTTTAGATAAAATTTGCGCGGAAATTACCAAAGTTCACGAAGACGGAGTAGAAATCGTTATTGTTGTTGGAGCAGGAAACATCTGGCGCGGTGCGGAAAATTCCGATTCGGGAATTGATCGTGTTCCATCAGATTACATCGGAATGTTGGGAACAGTGATGAACGCAGTGGCTTTGCAAGCAAATTTGGAAAAGAAACATAAAATCCAGACTCGAGTGGCGTCTTCGCTGGATATTCCCGCGATTGTTGAACCATATATAAATCGCCGAGTTTTGCGACATCTTGAAAAAAATCGCATTGTGATTTGTGCGGCGGGAACTGGGAATCCGTTTTTTACAACCGACTCGGCAGCAGCTTTACGAGCTTTGGAACTAAATTGTGATATTTTGCTTAAAGCGACAAATGTAGACGGAGTTTATGATTCTGATCCCGCGAAAAATTCGGAAGCTAAACGCTATCAAGAAGTTTCTTTTGATGAGGTTTTGGAAAAAGATTTAAAAGTTATGGACGCAACTGCCATTGCGCAGTGTCGAGATAACAATATGCCTGTTTTGGTTTTTAAATTAAAAGAAGACGGTGCTTTGAAACGAGCGGTAGAAGGAGACGATTCGGTTGGAACAAAGATTGTTGCCTAAAATTTCGCGGAAGCTAAAAAAACCGTTTTACAAAAGATTTTATTTTTCATAAAATCTCCGCGAATTTATTAGTTTTTAAATGAAAGAAATACATATTGCCAATTTGATTGAGATTTTTTCTTATGCTTCGGTGGTTTTTTTATTAGCTATGTTTTTCTTTCCTAAATTTATTAAATTGATTCAAAAATTTAAACTAACGCAAAAAATAAGGTCGTCAGCATTGATGGGGGACAAGTCTTCAATTTTTTCAGCTTTGCATGCACATAAATCCGGAACACCGACCATGGGTGGGGCGCTTATAATTGTTTCCGTGTTGGCGGTTGTGATTTTTTCGCGGATTTTATCTTATTTTGGAATAATGGATCACTCTATTTTAAATCGAGGAGAAACTTATTTACCAATTGCCACTTTATTGTTTGTAGGAATTTTGGGCTTGGTTGATGATTATTTGAATATCACTGAAAAAACCGCGCAAAAAGGACTTTCCGCGAAAATTAAGTTTTGGTCACTGGTGGCATTTTCCGTAATTGGAGCAATTTGGTTTTCCTTTAAATTAGGTTGGTCAATTGTGCATATTCCGGGAATAGGGGACTACGATATTGGGTTATGGTATGCGCCACTTTTTATTTTTGTCGTTGTCGGAACTTCCAATGCGGTCAATATTACAGACGGATTGGACGGATTGGCTGGTGGACTTTTGACAATTGCTTTTGGAGTTTTTGCGGTAATTTCTTATTTTTACGGTTTGCCAATTCTCGCGGTTTTTTGCGCGCTAATTGTAGCAGCTTTGGTCGCATTTTTATGGTTTAATGTTCCTCCCGCGAAAATTTATATGGGCGATACCGGTTCGTTAGCGCTCGGGGCAACTTTGGGAGTTATTGCGATGCTGACAAATTCAGTTGTTGTTTTGGCGATTGTCTGCGGAGTATTTATCGCGGAAACAATTTCCGTAATTTTGCAGCTTTTCTGGAAAAAGAAATTTGGGAAAAAATTATTTAAAATTGCACCGGTTCATCATCATTTTGAAGCGATTGGTTGGTCTGAAGCGCAAATTACTACACGGTTTTGGATTATTGGTGCCGGTTGTGGAATAATTGGTTTAATTTTGGGTGTTGTTGGAATGGGAAATTTGTAAACTAGCGATATTGTTTATTTTGAATTTCAACCAAAGTTCCTTTCTTTACTAAATTATAAAGCTCTATAACATCGGAATTTTTCATACGAATACAACCGTGAGAAGCCGGAGCACCCAATAATCCTTCCTCATTTGTTCCATGAATGTAAATACTGCGTGAAAAGGTGTCATTCTGAGGATTACAGCAGTTTATATTTTTTTCTAAACCGGTTAAAGACAATATTCTGCTTGTAACATAATCGTTTGGGCCATCAAATTTATCAGTATGTATTTCAGCAATTTGGTGTGTATTTTTTTTATGTTTAAAAATAGTTCCACTCGGAGAATTATCTCCGATTTTTTCTTTTATTTTATGAGTTCCAAACGGGGTTTTTCCGGTGTTTTTTTTATTTCCAATTCCATTTTTCCCAGTTGATATTAAGTAATCTTTTATAATATCCGAATTTTTCACCAAATAGAGTTTTTGTCTTTGAGGATTTATAACTATGGCTAATTCGTTTTCTTTTAAACCAAACTTTTTTAGTTTTTCAACACTATTTTTAATTTCCAGCCATTCTTTATTTTTTTCTGGATCTATGATTTTAAGTATTTCATGAGGAAAGAATTTTGCTATTGTCGCTAAAATAAACATAGAAGCAAATTCTTTCAAAAATGTTCGTCGTGAAGTTTTTTCCCGTGAAGTTTTTTCCAGCATTGTTTTTATTTTAATACAGAATCCTTAAACAGTCAACACATGTTTATCAAATAAAATTCCGCGAAATTTTCTATCTTTCCACAAAAACCGAACTGGATGGAACATCTAGCTTATATCCACTAAACCAATCGTTGCTTGTGGTAGAGTGATAATCGCCAGATTCGTCTGACCAAATAAAATTGGCGCCACTTCCGCGAACTCCGGCCAAAGTATTATTTATATAGTTTCCGTCTTCTAAAATTCGCACTGAAACTCCGTCATGATTATTAAAAGCCCCCAATTCATCAAGCGCCGCCTTTAAACGGAATTTTTTCGCGGAATTTCGCCAGAAATCAAGAGGATTTACAAAATCCACGACGACCGTATTTCCTCCGACAACTGAAATATTTGTATTTAATGATTCTTCGTGATTTCCGATTATTTCCACTAATTCAAAATCGTCAGCTGAAATTGAACCGCCTGCGAATTGTAAACCGCTAGGATAAACATTAAAGCTTATTCGAGCTAATTCAGCAGAATCCCGCGAATTTTTTACTTCAAAATCAAATATTCCATCAGGGCTGTTTATGCCAACGGCAAAATTGTTTGGTTGCTGATAGTTATTCCAAGTGATTTCCAGTTTGGTTTCCATGACAACAAAAGTTTTGCTATCAATATTGAAATTTTTGTTTCCATCAGGTAGTTCTCGTCCTGTTGATAAACTTTCCGCCAACACATCGCTAGGGAAAACCGTTAGTGCAAAACGACGGTCGCCATTATTTCGCGGATTTTCGCGAATTTTTACTTTAAATCCGATTTTCCCGCGGCTATTTCGTGCAATATTTACTCTTGGAGAAAACTGGAACCGCGCTTGTCCATTTGTAAATCTAGAAGTTCCCAGAAGTTCACCTGTTAATAAATTAATCGCTTGAATTTCCTCGATTTGCGAATCAATTAAATGTCCTCCCAAAATATTTTTAACGGTTATTTTTCTAATGGCAATGTCGTCGTACAAAGCATTAAAAGATAGAGCTAATACAAATTTTTCTTCTCCGGCAACCAAAATATCTCCATAAATTGAAGAATTGGCTGTGCTGACAATTGTAGAATTTCCGCCACCGGTTACAACTGAAACAGGTGAATAAGAAATAAGTTTAGAAATTCGGTTTCCTCGTATTAAGACGGGAATAAAATTTCGCGAAAATTCTTCGTAAGCGGAAATATTTAATAATCTTAATTTAGCGCTTCCGTTTTGGTGGCGCATATTACTGGGGTCGTCGGCTTTTATCGCGATGTCTAACGCTAAATTTTCACCTTCCGCCAGTCGCGCATTATTAAATTGAATTGTCACTTTTCCTTCAGCATCAAAACTGAAATTTTCTCCGTTTACCACTAAATCAAAATCACTCGCATCATCAAAAATTCCGTTTTTTGAGAACAATTGAAACTCAATTTTATCAAGCATAATAGTTTTTGGTAGGCGTAAAGAAGAAGTTCGCGAATTATTTCGGATTCCTAATTTAAAAACATTTATGGGGGTTTCGTTAACTTCGTAAATATTTTGGTTAGGCGCTGTTGAGGAAATTGTCGCCACAAGTCCGTTTGTATTCGTTGTTAAAGTTCGACTAAAACTTCGGCGAGTAAATCTTCGCGAAAATAGTGAACGCCTTTTTAATAATCGTGAAGAAGTGTTTCGGCGAAAAGTTCGGCGATTAGCAGTTCTAATGAAATAAGGCGAAATGTTTTTTTCCGCGAAATTTTGGTTGGAAAACTTTTTTCCGAAAAGTTGCGCCCAAAAATCGTGATATTTACTGGTAAAAGCATCAGCGGTTGGGACAGATAGTCCGAAAGTTAAAATTAAAGCGATAGCGATTAGCGTTTTTTTCATGGTGGGGGATTTGAATCACTTATTATGCTATTAAATTTCGCGGAAAATGGCAAATAAACTTAATTCGTAATTTTCTAAAAAATTTACAGACTTGTTTTTTCGCGAAAATTTTTTATAAAAGCAGTATGAAATTTGAAGTTCTTACTTTGTTTCCCGAAGCTTTTGAAAGTTTTTTATCAACTTCAATTATTGGTCGAGCGCTTGAAGCAGGTAAATTTGAGGTTGAATTATGGAATATTCGCGATTTTTCTACCGATAAACACAAGAAAGTTGATGATATTCCATACGGTGGTGGAGCGGGAATGGTAATGACTTGTCAGCCGTTATTTGATTGCATTGAGCATGTTAAAAACTTGAAAGACGATAAAGCACCAGTGATTTTTTTTACTCCAAGTAAAGAAATTTTTAATCAAGAAATTGCGGAGAAAATTTCGCGGGATTTTGACCGAGTGATTTTGCTTTGCGGACATTATGAGGGGATTGATCAGCGGGTTCGCGATGAATTGGTTGATTTGGAAATTTCTATAGGAAACTTTGTTTTAACAGGTGGAGAACTGCCTGCACAAATTTTTATTGATGCGGTTTCGCGACTTTTACCAGATGTTTTAGGTAAAGAAGAAAGTCATCAAGAAGAATCATTTTCCGCGAAATTAGATAGAAAAATAGAATATCCGCATTATACGCGACCAGAGAATTTTCGCGGAAAAAAAGTTCCGGAAGTTTTACTTTCCGGGCATCATGCTAAGATTGAGGAGTGGCGGAAGGATAATTGTCGGTGAAGAAAAATTTCGCGG
>CAZYIR010000143.1:0-6859 GCA_964647165.1 uncultured Candidatus Peribacteria bacterium | reverse complement strand
TCAAAAATATGTTAAAAATTCGCGAAAATTTATTGAAAAAAATTATTCCCTGTCCGAGACCAAAAAACGATTGATGAATATTTTATCGGGAGTTTAAAACAAATAACAACAAGGAGATTTCAAGAACCTGAAGCGAAAATTTTACGCCGTGCCTCACTCTGCGGTGAGAACATTTTTTTAAATATCTAATTCTTTAATATCACTGGCATGAGTTTGAATAAATCGTCGACGAGGTAAAACATCTCCTCCCATTAAAACATTAAAAATATGATCAGCCCTTTCCGCATCGGAAATTGTGACTTTTAATAAAGTACGAGTTTCTGGGTTCATGGTAGTTTCCCAAAGCTGTTCCGGATTCATTTCTCCCAAACCTTTATAGCGCTGAATATTATTCCCATCAATGTTTTCGCGAGATTTTATAAGATCTTTTTCTTCATCGTTCATAGCATACCAAACCTTTTTTCCTTTACTTAATTTATAAAGTGGCGGT
Source organism: uncultured Candidatus Peribacteria bacterium (assembly GCA_964647165.1). Lineage (GTDB taxonomy): Bacteria > Patescibacteriota > Gracilibacteria > UBA4473 > UBA4473 > JALVIB01. The sequence goes on along the minus strand of CAZYIR010000143.1, from coordinate 6,369 downwards.
TGAGCGATATAAACAAATCCTTGTTCAACTAAAGGACGAAAATGACGATACAGAAGTGTTAAAAGTAATGTTCTGATGTGTGCCCCATCAACATCGGCGTCGGTCATAATAATTATTTTATGGTAACGAAGTTTTTCAACATTAAATTGTTCTCCGATAGCCGTTCCGAAAGCTATAATAAGGTTTTTTACTTCATTATTGGAGAGCATTTTTTCCAAACGACAAGATTCAGTGTTTAAAATTTTTCCGCGTAAAGGCAGAATAGCCTGTGTATGACGGTCTCGTCCTTGTTTAGCAGATCCTCCAGCTGAATCCCCCTCTACAATAAACAATTCTGATTCAGATGGATTTTTGGAACTACAATCAGCCAACTTTCCTGGCAAAGTCATTCCTTCCAAAGCTCCTTTCCGGATAACAGTGTCTCGAGCGGCGCGAGCAGCTAATCTAGCGCGAGTTGCCAAAGCACATTTATTGATGATTGATTTAGCATCATTGGGATTTTCAGCCAAAAATTCCGCGAGTTTTTCCGAAACAATTCGATCAACAATTTTTCTTACTTCAGAATTACCCAGTTTAGATTTAGTTTGTCCTTCAAACTGTGGTTCAGGAACTTTAACGCTGATGATAGCGGTTAATCCCTCTTTAACATCATCATTTGTAAAATTAGGTTCTTTTTCTTTCAATAAATTATTTTCGCGGGCGTACTTATTGATTACTCTGGTTAAAGCTGTGGAAAATCCGGTTAAATGAGTTCCGCCTTCCACAGTTTGAATATTGTTTGCAAAGGTCTGAATATTTTCGCGAAATTCTTGTGTATATTGCATAGATACTTCTACGGCAACATTTTCCATTTCTCCTTCCAGCATTAAAATTTTGGAAATTGTGTTTTTGCCAGCATTTAAATGTCGCACAAAACTAGCAATTCCTCCTTCAAAATAGAATTGACAAGCTTGTTCTTTATTTTCGCGTTCATCAAATAAGGAAATTGTAATTCCGCGAGTTAAATATGCTTGTTGACGAAGTCTTTTCTTTAAAATTTCAAAATCAAAATCCAGTGTTTCAAAAATTTCCCCATCCGGCCAAAACCTAACAATTGTTCCTTGTCGATCTTGTTCCGCGATTTTTTTCAATGGTTCAGCGGGAACTCCTCGTTCAAAAGCGACAAAATATTTTCCACCATCTCGATCCACTGTTACTTCTGTTCGAACAGAAAGAGCATTAACTACCGAAACACCTACTCCATGCAATCCTCCTGAAACTTTATAACCACTCCCTCCGAATTTTCCTCCAGCATGCAAAACCGTTAAAACGGTTTCCACGGCAGAAATCCCCGTTTGTTTATGTTTTTCAACAGGAATTCCGCGTCCATCATCCTCCACGGACAGAGATCCGTCTTGATGAATTCTAACCATTATATTTTTACAATATCCGGCCATAGCTTCATCAATGGCGTTGTCCACAACTTCCCAAACCAAATGATGAAGTCCGCGAAAATCTGTTGAACCGATATACATTCCCGGTCTTTTGCGAACAGGATCAAGTCCTTCTAAAACCTGAATCGAACTAGCATCATAACTATTATTTTCTGTCATTTTATAATTAAAAAAAATCCCCCGAATTTTAGCGGGGGATTGATTCTCTTGCAAGTGAATCTTTAATGTTCACCTATTTTAGAACATTGCTGCTTGAAACAGTTCAATAGTTCCGTACAATGTGTAGAGTTGAAGTCCTAACACAGCAAGAAGTAAAACACTTGTCGCCACTTGTACTTTTCTGTTTTTAGAAATTTCTTCTGAAAGCACAAATGAAGTGTGTGAGTTTGAACATTTTTTCATTTTTATTTTGGGGTTAGAAAATAGTTCAGAACATTATAACAAAATTTTCGCGAAAAAACAACTGTGTTTTATGCTTTTTTTAAAAACTTCACATAAAACATTTAAACAGTTACAATTTTTGTGATGAAAAAACGAGTATTTTTTTTTGGAACTCCAGAAATAGCGGTCCCGGCTTTAGAAGAACTCACAAAAATTTCAGATATTGAAATAGTTGGAGTTGGTTGCCCGCGAGATAAAAAAATAGGACGAAAAAGAATTTTAACTCCTTGTGCAGTCAAGAGTTCCGCGAAAAAATTGGGTTTAAAAGTTTTTTCGGTTAATAACAAACAAGAAGTTGAAAAAATTTACGAAAAATTTGAGTTTGACTTAGCAATTGTAATTGCTTTTGGGGTAATATTCCCCGCGAAAATTTTAAATTTTCCCAAATTCGGGACAATAAATGTTCATTTTTCGTTGTTGCCTAAATTTCGCGGAGCTTCACCAGTTCAATCGGCAATTTTAGCGGGGGAGAAAGAAAGTGGAATTACTTTTCAACAGATGGTCAAAGAACTTGATGCAGGAGATATTTTGTGGCAGAAAAAATGGGATATCCAAAATCAAAAAACGTCAGAGTTATGGAATTTTTTCGCGAAAAAAACAGCTGAAGAATTACCGGAATTTTTGAAAAAACTTTTTTCGCGAAAAATTAAACCGCAAAAACAAGATGAGCATAAAGCAACATTTTGCGGGAAGTTTGTTAAAAATGATGGAGAAATTTTCCCCGAAAAAAATACAGCTGATGAAGTTTGGCGGAAATATCTGGCCTTTGATGTTTGGCCCGAAATTTTTATAAAAACGAAATATGGAAAGATTAAGCTAAAAAAAATTTCGCGGGAACCAGTTCCGGATTCCTTTGGGCTACGATGTTTGAATAATTCGGAAATTTACATCATAGAAGCGCAAATTCCGGGCAAAAGAGTTATGTTGATTAAAGAAATTTTGCACGGTTATCGGGATTTGTTTGAAAAAATGGAATAAACAAAAAGATGAACTATTGTTCACCTTTTTAATAAAATTTTTCACTGGATACAAACTACTTGTTCTGAGAACGAGATATTTGTTTCGTTTTGTGTGGAGTATGTTTACGACAAAACGGACAGAATTTGTTGACTTGAAATTGTTTAGCGTCAGTGTTTTGAGTATTTAAAAGTATTTTATAGTTTTCCCGTCTTTTATTGTCTTTTTCTTTACAAACGGTACACCAAAGGGCGAAAAATGCGCGTTTTTTTGTAGCTCGAGCCATTTTTAATCGGTTAAATTCGGACCGATATTATAAATAAATCTTGTTATGTCAAAAATTTCGCGGAGAAAAAACGGTTATAAAGCGAAATAAAGATTACTTCGGAAATTTATTTCTTATCACAAAAAGAAAACTTTCGTTTTCGCGAAATTTTTACAAAGTTTTATTTTTCACAAACTTGGTGAACATTATGTGGATGTGAGAACTCTGCTTCCGCTAATTTTTCAGTATCAAGTTGGTTCCCACAGTTTTTGCAAAATTTCGCGTCGTGGTCGTGATGTGGGAAATGACACATTTCACAATGATGAAGGCGTTTTCCAAAAAAATGATCAATAAAGACTTTAGTTAAAACCGCTGTCATAATGGCAATTGAAGCTAAACCGATAAAAACAAGAATTACCGCGAGAATTTTTCCGGCAACAGTAATCGGCACAACATCACCATAACCAACTGTTGTAATTGTTACAATTGTCCACCACATTGAATCGGGAACAGTTGATAATCCGGGATTAATTTCACCTTCAATTGAAAACATAGCTAGAGATCCAACAATAACAACCAGAAAAAAAGTTATTACAAAAATTTGAATTTCATCACGATAGTGACGAAAAGAACGCAAAAACATCAACATTAAGTTTGAATATCTAATAGTTTTTAAAAGTTGTAAAATTCGGAAAACACGAAATCCGCGGAGAAAAACTAATCCTTGGCTAATATGTGCGAAGAGAGGTAAAATTACTAAAAAATCGATAACCCCCAAAAAAGAGAAAGCAAACTTCACTTTGTTCCGCGAAATTAGTAAGCGAATAAAGTATTCTACAGCAAAAATACTTAGAATAATTTTATCAATAACAGCCAATTCTTCTCGCCAAGGACGAAAAATAACCAGATTTTCACAGATAAAAATCCCGATTGAAAGAGTGATAAGAATCACCAAGATAGCTCCAAATATTTGTCCGGTTCGACTTTTATGAGTTTCGAGAATATCGTGAAAAAATTCGCGGAGTTTGTCTTTCATAGTAATTTTTGTTCGCGAATATATTGCCAGTTTTTATATTTTTCGCCAAATTTTCGCGGGAATTAAAAACAAGATTGGAAATCCCGCGAAATTTTATTATATTATTTTGGCTAGTTAGTCAGAACTGACATTTAATAAATTATTAATGCTTAAAATAACTAATCTTTCGGCAACCATTGAGGACAAAAAAGTTCTTAAAAACATAAATTTGGAAATAAAACCGGGGGAATTGCATGTCATTCTCGGACCAAATGGTGCAGGGAAATCAACTTTGGGACGAGTTTTACTTGGTGAAGAAAAATATAAAGTGACAGACGGAGAAATAAAATTTCGCGGGAAAAATTTTTTAAAAATGCCGACTCACGAGCGTGCGCAAGCTGGATTCTTTCTAAGTTTTCAAGCTCCGCCAGAACTAGATGGTGTGAGTGCGCGGGAGATGCTTTTTGCCGCGAAAAAAACTATTGATCCGGACTTAATTTCCAGTTTTCGGTTCAAAAAATCTTTTCTGAAAAATCTCGCGGAAGTTCATCTGGATAAAGAGTTTGCCGATCGTGATATGAATAAAGGTTCTTCAGGTGGAGAACGAAAAAAAATGGAATTGGCGACACTTTTAACACTTGATCCGCAGCTAATTTTCCTCGACGAAATTGACTCGGGGATTGATGTGGACGCGATGAATGTGTTAATTGAAACGGTAAATAAGTTTATGGAAAATCCCGCGAAATCGGCAATAATCGTCTCGCACACCGACAAATTTCTCAACAAATTAAATCCGACGCATGTTCACATTTTAATCAACGGAAAAATTACACTTTCCGGCGACGCGAAGCTGATAGACGAAGTTCACAAATGTGGATTTTGTCCGTATATGAGAAATTGTGAAAACAAATAATAATGAGTAGCCAACACTTAGACTATGATCAAGCTGACTCTCAAGACTACGCGAAAAAATTTTCGCGGGGACTGAGTGAGGAACTCGTGCGCGAAATTTCCGCGAAAAAAAACGAGCCGGAATGGCTTTTAGATATCCGTCTCAAAGCTTTCGCGAAATTTCAAGAAATGGAAATGCCAAAATGGGGACCAAGTTTAAAAAACTTAGATTTAGATAAAATTCGATATTACACGCAAGCAAGCGATAAAAAATCCGCGAAAAATTGGGACGAAGTTGATCCCCAAATTAAAGCAACCTTTGAGCGATTGAAAATCCCCGAAGCCGAACGGCATTATCTCGCGGGATCTGGCGCACAATACGAAAGCGAAACCGTTTACCATAAACTGAAAGACACTTGGGAGACCCGCGGGGTCATCTTTTTGGATCTTGATGAAGCGGTTAAACGATATCCGGAGATTGTTAGAAAATATTTCGCGAAATGTGTGCCAATTACCGACCACAAATTCGCGGCTTTGCATTACGCGGTTTTTTCGGGCGGAACTTTTTTGTATATTCCTGAAAATGTAAAAATCGATGCGCCGTTGCAAGCGTATTTCCGGATGAATTCAATGAATCAAGGGCAATTTGAGCACACACTGATAATTGTCGAAAAAGGAGCGTCCGCACACTATATCGAAGGATGTAGTGCACCGAAATATGGTTCAGAAAGCTTGCACGCTGGTTGTGTGGAAATTTTCGTCGAAGATTTCGCGGATTTTCGATATTCTTCAGTCGAAAACTGGTCATCTGATACTTATAATTTAAATACAAAACGCGCGATTGTTGGAAATTCCGCGAAAATTGAGTGGGTTGGTGGAAATTTTGGGTCAGGCGTGACAATGCTTTATCCTTGTTCAATTTTACGCGGAAATAATTCACAAGCCGACCATTTAGGAGTGGCTTTTGCGGGGAAAAATCAAATTCAAGATACGGGAGCCAAAATAATTATTGCAGGGAAAAATTGTCGTGCAAGTTCAATTGCTAAAAGTATTTCCAAAGACGGCGGACAGAGTATTTATCGCGGATTAGTACAGATTCAAAAATTCGCGGAAAATGCGTTGGTTAATGTTGATTGCGACGCTTTGATGATGGACGAATTATCAGTTTCCGACACCGTGCCGGTTATCAAAAATAATTGCCCTACCGCTTCCGTAGTTCACGAAGCGAGCGCGGGGAAAATCTCTGAAGAAGTTCTGTTATTTTTCGCTAGTCGTGGAATCAACGAAGAATCTGCGAAAGGAATTATCGTCAACGGATTTCTGAGCGAAGTCGTCAAAACTCTTCCGTTAGAATTCGCCTCCGAGCT
>CAZYIR010000142.1:0-1897 GCA_964647165.1 uncultured Candidatus Peribacteria bacterium | reverse complement strand
CCACATTTTTTCGCGAAAATTTATAAATAATTTAATAAAAATGGATAAAAACCAGGTTTGGCGAGCAGTTTTAGAAAGAATGAGCAGTAAAATTTCGCGGATGGAATTTCACACTTGGTTTAAGAAAGTAAAAATCGCGGAAATCTCGGGGGGAGCGGTATTGTTAGCTTGTCCAACCGAAATGAATAAAAATTGGTTGGAGTCCAAATATTCAGGAGTAATTTTGTCTAACTTGCAAGCTATTATGCCAGAAATTGATAAACTTTATTTAAAAGTTGATTTATCTCTTTCCGATGCGGAACCAGATTCAATTGTGGCAGATGTTTTCCGTACTCCCAAATCTCCGCGAAAATTACCAAATAAAGTAGAAGCTAAAATAGATTCAGATCTAACAACTCGTTTAACACAAAAGAAATTTAGTTTAAAAAATTTTGTGGTGGGTGATAGCAATCAATTTGCTTTTGCAGCTTTTGAAGCAGTTTTTCAAAGTACAATAGATCCCAAATTAAATCCCAAATACAATCCATTATTTATTTATGGGGGAGTGGGACTGGGAAAAACTCATCTTTTGCAAGGAATAGCTAACGATGTACGCGAAAAAAATCCAGAATTAAAAGTTATTTACACTACTTCGGAGAGATTTATGAATGAAATAATCAATGCTATTCGTGGACGAAAAGCAGATGAATTACGCCGAAAATATCGTCGAGTTGATTTATTTGTTTTAGATGATGTGCAATTTTTTGAAGGTAAGGATAAAACACAAGAAGAACTTTTTAATACTTTTAATGATTTATTTGAATTTAAAAAACAAGTTGTTTTTTCCGCTGATCGCCCACCATCAGAATTATTGGGGATTTCAGATCGCTTGAGAAGTAGGATGGGGTGGGGGTTGCAGGTTGATGTACAAATGCCAAACTTTGAAACCAGAGTAGCTATAATTCGCGAAAAAGCTCAAGAAAGAGGATTGTTATTGTCACTGGATGTTCAGGAATTTATTGCGACAAATGTTCGAACTAATCTTCGTGAAATTGAGAATATTTTAAATCAAATTTCAGCCGAATTAGATATTAATGGTATTTCTCCTACACCACAGTCGGTAGGTAAAATTATTCGTCGATTAAATCCGGAACGAGAAATAACAGTATCGGATTCTGGTCATAATTCATCTTTAGCGAGATCTGCAGATGATGTTATAACTATCATTAGTGAATATTTTCAAGTGCCGGCTACTTCATTATTGGGAGATTCTCGTAAAAAAGAGGTTGTTTATCCGCGTCAAATAGCTTGGTTATTATGTAAAGATGTTTTAAAGATGAGTTATGAAGCCATTGGTGAAGAGTTTGGAGGGAAAAATCATACAACGATTATGCATGGAGTTAAAAAGATTCAAAAAATGTTGAGAACAGATACTATGACAGCTCGACATATTCATGCACTAAAGAAGGATTTGGGAATAAAATAAATAAATTCCCGCGAAATTTTTTGACAGTAGATTGTTTTTTTTTACAATTTGCTCGCTTTTTTATGGCGCCATCGTCTAGTGGTTAGGACGCCAGGTTTTCATCCTGGTAACAGGGGTTCGATTCCCCTTGGCGCTGCCAATTATTAAAATCTCTCACTGTAAGGCGGAGCACGGCCACCGCAGAGTGGGGCACAGCGCGAAATTTTCATATTTTCCTATCCCTGAGCGACAAATGTTTTTGAAAAACCAGAAGTCGAACGGGTCTTCCGCTTGCTCAAAAAAAACAATTGATTTTTTCGCGAAAAATTCACCTGTCGTCATTGCGAGGAGCGCAGCGACGACGCAATCTCCCTTACTGTTTGTTTTCCGCACTAACAACAAGAAAAATCCCGCGAAATTACTTCTTATTCCGCACAAAAAAACTGACCTGAA
>CAZYIR010000141.1:0-3002 GCA_964647165.1 uncultured Candidatus Peribacteria bacterium | reverse complement strand
CAAACTTCAGAAACAGAAGCAGAAATAACGGAAACTGAAACAGTAGATAATTCGGATGAAGATTTAAATGAAGATTCAACTGAAGACAAATAAAATTTCGCGGAAATTTTTAGTAGTTATGAATTTAAGTAAATTTTGACAATATTTGTATATTTAATTAAAATCACCCAGCTTATTTTTTAAACCCCTAAACAATGAAAAAAGCATTAATCATTTCTTTGGGATTAGCCATGGTTTTCGGACTCACTGGTTGTGAACAAGGAGACAAAATTAAAGACGCTGTTAATTCAGCTAAAGAAACAGTTCAAGACACTGTAGAAAAACCTGTAATGGTTTTAGGTGAAGGACTGGAAGAAGCTACTGACGCTGTTAACAATACAGTTGATAAAGCTGGAGAAACTGTTGAAAAAGTCACAGATACAGCTAAAGAAGCCGTAGAGGATACAGCGGAAGCTGTTGTAGACACTGGATCAGAAATGGCTGAAAAAGCAGATGATTTATTAGAAGAAGCTACAGAGTAGTTTTATTTAAAGGTTTTTAAACGCAAAACTCCGCGAAATTTTCGCGGAGTTTTTTTATTTTTGTTATTATATTAAAGATGAAAATATTAGGAATTGATCCAGGGTTTGGGTTGTGTGGATTTGCAGTTTTGGCTGGTGAAAATTCTGAGTTTAAGTTGGAAAATTTTGGGGTTATTTCCACCAAACCACAGGTTTTGTTTTCCACCAGATTGATGGAAATTGCAGACGATTTTCAATTTCTTTTGAATAAATATCAGCCACAGATTGTAGCAATTGAGGATTTGTTTTTCGCGAAAAATGTTACTACCGGATTACAAGTAGCTCAAGTTCGCGGTGTTTTAATTTATCTCGCGAAAAAATTTGGGTGTCAAGTTATCGAACCTAAACCATCGGAAGTTAAATCTTCTTTTACCGGTAACGGACAGGCCGGGAAATCTGAGATAAAGAAAATGGCTAAAATGATTTTTAATTTAGAACAGACACCACAAGTTGATGATGCGGCAGATGCGATTGCCATCGCTTTTTTTGCAACTCAGAAATTTCGCGGAGAATAGAATTGTTTTTCTAAAGAATCATTTCCAAAATATTTCTAATCAGGGCTCGATTAAAACTATATTTCATACGCATTGGTCCAAGAATTCCAATATAACCGGTTGTTGAATTTCCGCGAAATTTTCCGACGATAATGGCACAACTATTAATTTCTTGCATTATATTTTCTTCTCCAATAAATATTCGAACATCGTTTTCCTGCAAATTCATATTTTCCAGCATATCGCGAAATCTTTCTCGGCCCTCGAAAACTTCTACAATTTGAGCTCCTTTTTCAGGATTAGTTAAAAATTCCGGACTTCGCAATACATTGGATAGTCCTAAATAGAAAGTTTGGTCATTATCAACTGTGGCAAAAGCGACATTTTTCGACAGATGAGCCAGTAATTTAACCGCGTCAAATAATGATTCTTTGGCTTTTGATAACTTATAGTTTTCAATATGTTTTTCAAAAATTTCGCGAATCAATTTTTCATTGCGTTCTTCTTCCGTTAGTAGTTGGTCAACAAAAAAACGATATCCTTTCTGGGTGGGAACTTTTCCAGCTGAAACATGAGGGGATTTTATCAATCCTATTTCTTCCAAAGTGGCAAATTCATTTCTAACGGTAGCTGATGAGATATCTAAATCACAAGTTTCCAACAAATGACGGGAAGCCACAGGACTGGCTGTTTCAATAAATTCTTTTATTAGAGCCCGTAAAATCTTTAAAGTTCGTTCCTTCATCGTTTACAGAATATTTAAAACCGGATAAAAATCAATACTTCTGGGTTTTCCGCGAATTTTTAAATTTTCCGCGAAATTTTCTAAAATCCCAGTCCCTCAAAAAATCCACGAATGGAATTTTTAGCACCAGTGGAGATGTTTCTTAAAGAATCAGCTGAACTGCGAACGTTTTCGATTTGATTATAAATGTCGTTGTAAAATTCCCAAGCTTTCCAGGCAATTATCAACAGAGAAACCAGGGTTAAAATCGTAAAAAAATTATTAACCAAAAATTTCGCGAAACTTTTCCACCAAGGTGGGCTCAGCTTCTTTTGTAATTTATCAATTTTGGTTTCAAGATTATCAATTTTTTGGTCCAAACGCGATAAAATTTCGCGCAAATTTTCAATTTCATTCATAATAATTCTTTTAAATATCAGATTATTATTTTTTCGCGGAATTTTTATCTGTTTTACGACGAATTGAGCGTTGAATAAACCACAAAATAATTAAGATTGGTAACCAAATTGGAGCATAAACAATACCGCGAATAATTTTTTGTGTAATATTTTGCAAAGAATGGATTAAATCATTGACTGAAGTTGTCCAAGTTTTTTCCAGGTTCCAATCTTGGGGACTGGAAAAATCTCCAATTTGCGGTTTGGGCTGAATTTTTAAATTTACAGTAGAATAGGCGACATCATTATCGCGTCTTTTCTGAGTTCGTTGTAAATTTTCCAATTGGTTTTGCACATTATTTAATTCACGATCAATTTGTAGAATATCACTTAAATTATCTGTTTTAAATTTCATTAATTCGCGTAAACGATCTCGGCGTATTTCCAGATTTTTAATTTGATTTTTAGTATCTAGGTATTGCTCTGTTATATCGCGAGAATTTAAGCTTTCATTTTTCTTCACTCCCAAAGAAGATAAGTTTTCCAAAGCGTCTTTCAGCTTATCACTCGGTATTCGCAAAGTCATATTATAAGCTAAAATTCCATTTCTAACTTCATAAGAACTCATATTTGTTATAACTCCTCCCAGTTCCGCGATTTTTTCTTCCACCAACTCTTTGGTGATTTCTGTGTCGTCAACTTCAATACTCAGTGAGGCATTTTTAATAATTTTTCGTTCACTATCTGGAATATCAGCAAAAGCTACTTCTGCTATTGGGCTAATGCTATCCATGCTAATTGTTTTGGTTCGCATAAACGTTTGTGG
>CAZYIR010000140.1:0-2759 GCA_964647165.1 uncultured Candidatus Peribacteria bacterium | reverse complement strand
ATATTAATTTTTTTTAAAAAATTTTCATAAGAATCGCGAGGAATATAAAAATATTATGCTTAAAGTCAAATTTTTAGCTAAAAATAAACTTGTAAACAAAAAATTTCGCGAAAAATTTCTAAATTCGCTAAAAATTCATAGAATACCCCCGAATGGAAAAAGAATTCCGTACGCGAATCAGGATATTGAAATTTGTTTTTTCCGCGATTTTTTTAATTTTTGGAATAAGATTATTTGATTTACAAATATTAAAGTACGAGGATTATGCCGCTGAAGCAAAAGCACAACACGAAAAAAGATCTGTTTTGCCGGCCCGTCGAGGAAAAATCCTGGTCAAAAAAAATTATTTATCAAACGAATTAGTTCCTTTGGCAACAAACAATACCTTAAAAATGTTATTTGTGGATCCCTTAATTTTAAATTACCCAAATTACAATAAAAATTTACCTATTTCCGAACAAAAACGCACCGGAAATCCGGCCAAAGCGGCTGAACTACTGGCTCCGTTGTTGGTAAACAGTCATTGTGAAGAGACCGAAGGCTGTGATGTTCGGCTAGAGGAGAAAGAAATTTCGCCTTTAGAGCAGATGGTTATTGATACTTATCAGAAAGAATTGGAAAAAATTTTCGCGGAAATTGAAAAAAGAAAAGTGGTTATTTTTACAGATATTTCTCAGTCGCGCGCTCAAATGGTTTTGGATTTAAAATTTCGCGGAGTTTATATTGAAAATGATAATGTCGTTATTGATCCTACCCAAATTTCTTCTCCGGAAGAAGTTGCTCAAGGAATTTCTCCTTTACTGGGGTTAGATCCGGAAAAAGTAGCAAAATCTATTACGCGAAAAATTCGCCGATATGTGGAGATTGTTCATAAAATTGTTCCTGAAATTTCAGAAAAAATTTTAAAACTCAAACAAGATTCTCGTTTCCGCGAAATTTTAAGAGGAATTCAGCTTCGTGATGAACATTGGCGTTATTATCCAGAAAAGCAATTGGCGGCTCAGGTTTTGGGGTTTGTTGATAACAATAAAATTGGTCAATATGGGATTGAAGGGCGTTTTGAAGACGAACTAAAAGGTAAAGCTGGGGAAATTTTGGGAGCTACCAATACTCGTGGACAACGAATTTTTTCTAAAGATTTCGCGTTGAGAAAAGCGCAAGATGGATCAGACATTGTTTTGTCTATTGACAGGGTTGTTCAAGGAGAAGTGGAACGAATTTTACGAGAAGATTTAAACGATTTTCGCGCGGATTTTGGACAAGTTATTGTAGTAAATCCGGAAACCGGAGAAATAATTGCTATGGCAAACGCTCCCGGGTTTAATCCAAACGAATTTAGTGATGTTTTTACCAAATATGAGATTGATCCTAACCAAGAAATCGCGGACAGAGAAGATGAAACCTTTAATCAGCGTATCCCGACAATTGAAATTGAAGATAAGTTTTTTCGTTATTTCAATACTTGGGGGCCTTTAGTATTTCGTAACAAAATCGTAGCAGACGAATATGAGCCGGGATCAGTTATTAAGGCACTAACAATGGCAGCTGCCATTAATTCTGATGAAGTAAAACCACAGACAACTTATAACGATGATGGTCCCATTAAAGTGGATAAATTTGAGATTAAAAACTCAGACGGAGTTTATGCTGGAGAAACAACCATGATTGATGTTATAAATCGTTCCTTAAACACAGGGATAGCGTTTATTACGCGAAAAATGGGAAGAGAACTTTTTTATCAATACTTAAAAAATTGGGGATTTGGACAATATACGGATATTGAATTGGACGGAGAAGCTCGTGGAAAACTAGAACACTGGCAAGATTGGGCTGAGTCGGAATTAATTACGCGAGGATATGGACAAGGGTTCACAGCCAGTCCCCTTCAAGTTGTTATGGCGTTTGCTTCTTTAGCAAACGGAGGGTATTTAATGAAACCGCTTTTGGTTACAGAAATACATAAACCGGACGGAAAAATTGAGAAAAAATCTCCAGAACGAATTCGACGAGTTATTTCTGAAAAAACATACCAAATGATTAAAGCTATGCTTTTGAATTCGGTTGATAATGGGGTAGCGCGTGGGGCGCGAATTAAAGGATATACGGTTATGGGGAAAACCGGAACTTCGCAGACTTATCATAATGGGAAAGCTTTGCGAGGGGAAGGAACAACAATCACCAGTTTTGCCGGATTTGCACCGATTAATCATCCCAAGTTTGTTATTTTGGTTAAATATGATTATCCTAAAAAATCACAATGGGGATCGGAAACGGCTGCTCGAACTTTTCGAAAAATTGCGAAATTTTTGCTTTCGTATTACAAAATTCCACCGGATAGATAGGATTATTTTTGTTTCTCCGCGAAATCTTTATATTTCCCTATCCCTGAGCGACAAATACTTTTGAAAAGCAAGAAGTCGAACGGGTCTTCCGCTGGTTTAAAAAAACAATTGATTTTTTCGCGGAAAACCTGTCTGTCGTCATTGCGAGGAGCGTAGCGACGACGCAATCTCCCTTACTGTTCATTTTGATGCGGAAAATTTCGCGGAAAAGGAGATTGCCACGCTCCACAGCAGAAAAAACAACAAATCCGCTCGCAATGACGGTCGTTGTGTTTGTTTTGTCGCGAAAAACTCGCTGGTCGTCATTGCGAGGAGCGCAGCGACGACGCAATCTCCCTTACTGTTTGTTTTCCGCACTAACAACAAGAAAAATCCCGCGAAATTACTTCTTATTCCGCACAAAAAAACTGACCTGAA
>CAZYIR010000139.1:0-1672 GCA_964647165.1 uncultured Candidatus Peribacteria bacterium | reverse complement strand
GATGGGAAAAACAAAATTTTGATGCCGGGACTGTTTGATCCGCATGTCCATTTTCGCGATCCAGGATTCACTTATAAAGAAGATTTTAAAACTGGTTCAAAGGCCGCGATTTCTGCGGGAGTGACGACGATTTTTGATATGCCAAACAATAATCCTCCCGTTTTTACGACCGAAATTCTCGCGAAAAAACGCAAAATTGTTGAGCCCAAGGCGCATTGTAATTACGGACTTTTTTTCGGAGCGGGACCGAATAATTTGGAGGAAATAAAAACCGCAAAAAATATTCCGGGCGTAAAACTTTATTTGAACACGACAACTGGAAACTTGAAAATGGATGACGAAGAAAAGTGGCGCGAAATTTTTAATTTGGGACGGAAAGTTGTTTTGCACGCGGAAGGCGACACTTTTTTTCGCGCGGTGGAAATTTGGACTGAGGAAAATTTTCCGTGTGAATTGCATTTGGCACACGCTAGTTTGAAAAGTGAAATTGATTTTATTCGCGAGTTGAAAAAAAATTCAAAATCCCGCGAAAAAATTTCCGTGGAAGTTTGTCCGCATCATTTGTTTATGACGCATAAGGAGCGCGAAAAATACGGCGCGATTTGTTGTATGAAACCGGAACTGGCGACACAAAAAGATTTGGACGCGATGTGGCTCGGTGTGGAAGATGGCACAATCGATTTTTTCGCGACAGATCACGCGCCACATACTTTGGCGGAAAAGAAAGAATCTGACAGAGCTGGAAAATCCCCAATTTACGGAATTCCCGGAGTGGAAACTTTTTTGCCCTTACTTTTTACAGAATTCGTAAAACGCGGATATTCTCTTTCCAAACTGGCAGCAATGACCAGTAAAATCCCGCGAAAAAAATATCATGTGCAAGATTTAAAAGGAGAAATCCGCGAAAATTTTGACGCGGATTTGATTATTATTGACCCTGATTTTCATGGAGAAATTTCCGCGAAAAATTTCTTTAGCAAATCAAAATGGACACCTTTTACGGGACGCGAAATTTTTATGAAAGTTGAAAAAACTCTAATTCGCGGAGAAGTTGTTTTTGATGACGGACATATTATTGAACGGAAAGGAAAAGAAATTAAATTTAGTTAAAAATTTCGCGGAAAACTCATCTGTCGTCATTGCGAGGAACAAAGTGACGAAGCAATCTCCCTTACTGTTCATTCTGTCGCGGAAAAATTCGCGGTAAAGGAGATTGCCACGCTCCACAGGAAAAGAAACAACAAATCCGCTCGCAATGACAACATACTCCGTCATTGCGAGGAGCGCAGAGACGACGCAATCTCCCTTACTGTTTATTTTACTGTGCTGATAAGAAAAACTCCGCGAAAATTTTATATTTCCCTATCCCTGAGCGACAAATACTTTTGAAAAGCAAGAAGTCGAACGGGTCTTCCGCTGGCTCAAAGAAACAAACGGAAGATCCTTCGATCCAATTTGGTCTTGCATTTTGCCTCCCACTCAGGAATAGGAATTTGATTAGCAATGACGGTGGTTGTGTTTGTTTTTTTCGCGGAAAACCTGTCTGTCGTCATTGCGAGGAGCGCAGCGACGAAGCAATCTCCCTTACTGTTTATTTTGCTGTACTGATAAAAAAAACTCCGCGAAATTTTTATATTTCCCTATCCCTGAGCGACAAATGCTTTTCAAATAC
>CAZYIR010000138.1:0-3083 GCA_964647165.1 uncultured Candidatus Peribacteria bacterium | reverse complement strand
AGAAAAAACGACTTTCATCGCCTATCTTATCTTACCCCAAATACTATTGTTCCTTGTTCAAAGGTGCCATTTAAATGGTGTGTGATACAGAATTCTCGTCCCGTCGAGCAAAGCTCTCGGTGTCGAGCAAAGCTCTCGGTTGAGACATTTATATTATCGTCGTTTTACTCCTCTGTATAAATGGGCAAATCTATTTTTTCTAGCGAAAAAAAAACACAGGTTCTCGTCCTGCGTTTCAAGTGGTGGGTGATACAGGACTCGAACCTGTGACCTCCTCGGTGTAAACGAGATGCTCTAGCCAGCTGAGCTAATCACCCTCAAAAAGCAAACGGATTTTAAGAAAAAGTTTCAATAAAGCAAATTTTTTATTAGAAAAAATTTCGCGAACAAAAAATTCGCGGGGAATTATTTAGCTTCCAATAATTTTTCAAATTCTTTTTTAAAAGTTTCCACATCACGAAATTGCCTATAAACGGATGCAAAACGAATATAAGCAATATCATCAATCTCTTTCAACATTTCAATAATATCTTCTCCTATTTTTTTAGATTTAACCACTGGTTCTTTTCCCCACATTTCCTCTAATATTGTTAATTTTTCGCGAATTTTTTGTACTGAAACCGGCCGTTTGGCACAGGCAACTAAAATTCCGCGCTCTAATTTTTCGCGGTCGTATGGCTCGGTTGTGCCGTCACTTTTTTCGACAATCAGATTAGAAGCTTGAACTCGCTCAAAAGTAGTAAACCGATGTTTACATTTTTCACATTCACGACGACGACGAATGGCGTTTCCGTTATCTGTAATACGGCTATCAACTACTCTGGTATTTTCGCAATCGCATTTTCGGCATTTCATTTTTTCGCGGGATTTTA
Organism: uncultured Candidatus Peribacteria bacterium; assembly: GCA_964647165.1. Classification (GTDB taxonomy): domain Bacteria; phylum Patescibacteriota; class Gracilibacteria; order UBA4473; family UBA4473; genus JALVIB01. Next base: position 2,211 of record CAZYIR010000138.1, on the reverse strand, counting down.
AGAATTCTTTATTGTTCTCTCCCTTTTTAGGAGAAGGTTAAAGTGAGGTCAAGAATTAAAGTTTTTCAAAGTTTGTCGGACAGTTTTTTCCATCGCGCGATTTTTCAACACTTGGCGTTTTTCATACTTCTTTTTTCCGCGTGCTACAGCCAATTCACATTTTAAACGACCTTTGTAGTCAAAAATTTTCAATGGAATTATCGTGTTTCCTCGTTCATTGGATTTTATTTCCAATTTTTTTAGCTCTTTTTTGTGAAGAAGTAGTTTTCGCGACCGTTTCTCAGGTTGAATTTCCCGCGAAAATTTCCACGGACTAATTGAAAAATTATCTAGAAAAGCTTCCCCATTTTTAATGGAAACCCAAGCTGATTTTAAGTTTGCCGAACCAGCACGGATGGATTTGACTTCCCAGCCTTCAAGCGAAATCCCCGCGACATAAGTATCAAGAATTTCATAATCAAAGCGTGCTTTTCTATTTTCAATTGCCATTTGTGATTATTTTAACCGAAAAGCAATTTTTGGAAATAGTTTTGAAAATTTCGCGGGATTTTTTATCAGCGCGAAAATTCCGCGAAAAAACCAATCAATTTTCTATTCCTGAATGGGCGAGGGAAAATAAGGCACAATTGAATTGAAAGATCTTTCTTTTGTTTTTTTTAAACCAGTGGAAGACTCATTTGACTTCTTACTTACGAAAAATATTTGTCGCTCAGGGTTAGAAAGATATTAAAATCCCGCGAAATTTTGAATTTCAAGGTCTTTATGATAATTTGAAAGAGATTTTAAATATAAAAAATGACAGATTTTCAAACGCTTTTGGTCTTAATGGTAACAATTTGGCTTTTCGGAAAAATTTTTCGCGCCCTTGATTTACCGGTAATTTTTGGAGAACTTTTGGGAGGAATTGTTGTTGGACCGCTTGTTTTTGGCTTAGTTACGCCTGAAAATGAAGTAATTAAAAAATTCTCGCGGAACTGGGAGCATTTTTTCTGATGTTACACGCCGGACTGGAAACCGATCCTCAAAAACTTTTCCATGCTTCCAAAAAATCGTTATTAATTTCACTTGCGGGAATTGCTTTTCCCACGCTGGGAGGATTTTTTCTCGCGAAATTTTGGGGATCTTCTTTTGCTGAATCGTTATTTATCGGTGTCGCCCTTTCAACAACAGCTATTGCCATATCTGTACGACTTTTCAAGGATTTCAAAATTCTTGGAACAACGGTTTCCGATATCACAATCGGAGCCGCAGTTATTGACGATGTGGTCGCACTAATCTTATTTTCAATCGTCCTAAATATCGCGGAAACTGGTTCTATTGATTTAGTGCAAGTCGGCATAATGTTCGCGAAAATCTCAGTTTTCTTTGGAGTAGTTTTGGTTGGAGGGTTAAAACTCGCGAAATATACAAACAAATTTCTGTCCAAAAGATCTTTTACTTCTACTTTAGTTGTTGCTTTATTACTAGGAATGTTGGCGGAAATGATTGGATTACACGCTATTGTCGGAGCATTTCTCGCGGGATTATTTATTCAAGAAGAAGTTTTGGATAAAAAGCGGTTCGCTCATTTGGAAGATCGTGTTTATGGAATTACTTATGGGTTTCTCGGTCCAATTTTTTTCGCTAGTTTGGCCCTCCACTTAGATTTATCCGCGATTTTAAAAGCTCCATTATTGCTTTTGCTAATAATCAGTGTCGCAATTTTGGGAAAAGTTTTTGGAGCGGGACTAGCCGCTTGGTATCAGAAAATTGAATTTAAAAAATCAGTTTTAATTGGATTAGCAATGAATTCTCGCGGAGCAGTCGAACTGATTATTGCTTCCATTGGACTACAAAAAGGAATTATCAATGAAACTGTTTTTTCAATTTTAATTCTAATGGCGTTCTCAACGACTCTTTTCTCAATTTTTACAATGAAACCGTTAGCTAAAATAGTTTGTATAAAAAAATAATTTTCCGCGAAATTTTAATATCCCTTCTTTTTTCGTCGCCAAGTTTCTACTGCCCAATTCAACCAGTATTTTATTGTTAACGGATAATCTTGGGCAGATAAAAATTTCTTTTCAACTCCCCCAAATCTTCTTTTAAATCGTGACAATCCAGTCCAAGGATGTTGCGGATTTTCTTCCGGAGAAACCCCCCAAAAATTAAATTCTCGACACCCGCGATTTTTTGCTTCCAGAATGGCCGCCCAAAGAGTCGCGTGAGCGA
>CAZYIR010000137.1:0-5025 GCA_964647165.1 uncultured Candidatus Peribacteria bacterium | reverse complement strand
TGAAAAAGAATCTCGCCAATATTTAGCGGAAAAAATTGATTCGTATGCGCAGGTTTTGGTGAATCTCCGCGAATATTTGATTGCTAACCGAAAAGCACTCATTAAAGATGTTCAGGTTGTACAATTCCCAGAAGACCCATTCCACCGAATTATTCCGTTAGAAACTTGGGAACAACTACGAACTAAAAAATAATTTCATAAAATTCTAATGAAAAATCAGCCCAATATTTTTCGCCATTCTGCTTTTTTCTTCGGCAGAAAATTTATCGCGGGCAAATAAGTAACGAGGGGCTGGCTGAATTTCCGCGAAATTTTCTTTATAAGCAATTTCTTTGAGTTTTTCCAAATCTATTTGTGCTAGAAATTCCGCGAAAAAACCGGTATCACCGGATTTTTCATCGTAATTGAATTCTGCTTTTTTAGTTTCTTTCTCAAGAATCTTTTTTTCGCGGGAAATTGTGATTTTATCCGTGTCGGAAAACCCTGCTAAATCCGTCACACGCAGAGAAATTTCAAATTCCGCGAAATTTTCAAAATCAAAATAAATATAACTTGGATTATATTTTTGCGATTCTAAATAACAGTTTTCGTTCACCCATTCCCAACCATCTTCCGCGAAATTTCCGCAAATTTTTCCGTTAATTTTCCACTGAAATTGTTTTAAATCTTGTCGCCCATCGTCGTCATAAGAAGCTGAATTATCACTTTCCAATCCTGTAAAATTAACGCGCGCTTTCCCGCGAAATTCTCCACTTTGCAACTTAATTCGGGCGTGCGGTTTATGGTTTTTTAGAAAATTCGGTTCACCCGGACTCCCGTGCAAATGATGATAAAAATCTTTTGCAGTATTGGAATCAATTTGCGGTTCAGTACGCGCGATAGATTCATTTTTCGCGAGTTTCTGACTGGTGAAACAGACACCTCCCCAGTTTGCCGGTTTATTTTTGGCTAATCTTTTGGTTTCCGTTTTATTTAAAGTTTTGTCCGCCCAACAGACGAAATCAGCCGATTTTTTCGCGAGATTCTGAGGATTATCAACGCTTTTTTCCCAACTCGTCCCCGACCACAAAATAATTTCTAAAGTTCCCGAACTTGCAACAATTCCATTCTTTATTCCTTTTTCCCAAGAATACGAATCGCCAGACTCTTGCAAAAACGTTGTATTCCTATATTTTCTCGGCTTATCGCTAATTTTCTCTGCAAGAAGTTGAAAAGTCAAAAAGTCTCCTTTTTGTACAAACAATGAATTTTCCGCGAAAAATAAAGTCTTTCCGTTATGCCGAAGTTCCATATTTTTTAAATCAATTAAACCGTCCGCATTTTTAACAAATAATTCAACAAAATCATTTTGCTCATTATTTGGTGAAATTTCCGAAATTAAGATTTGCAAGTCTTTTGCAAAAACCTTTGAAGCAATGATTTTATCATCATCAAGGATTTGGAAAAGGTTATCCTCTGACAACGGAAGCGGAGGTGATTTTATTCCTAAAATTAAGTTTTTGTCTTCATTTTTCGCGGAAAAAATAAGTTTATTTTCGTCCAGTGTAAAATTCGCGGGATTTTCTTGTTCAGAAATTCGAATAAATCCTTGTTCGTTTAAGTAAACTTCTTGTCCAGCGAGTTTTTTGCCAGAGTCTTGCAAAATCACTAAATCGTCAGCAAAATCCGCGAAATTTTGAAATTCCTGACCATTGCTAATTTTCCAATTAGTTAAATCAACAGCTGAATCCGATTTTATTTTTATTTTTAACCAAATTTCGCGGGAATTTAACGGAACAGAATTTAACTCCATTTCTACCGAGTCGAAATGAGGAACAAATTCTAAATTCGCGGGGATTGGAAAAATTGGATTTCCAGAATTTCGGACGCGTGGAGATCCAAGCAGAACATTTTGTTGGGCGTCAAAAAAAGAACTGGTTTTATTTTGAAAAGTTTGCCAGGCATTTTTTTGTGCGCCAGAAATTGTGAAATCAGCTCGTTCCATTGTTTTTTTCGCGGAATTTTCTCCCGCCGTCCATTCTCCGTCTGGTGTTTCGTCCACAATTTGCCCTAACTCGTTTTTTAAAATCAATTTTTCACCACTATTTTTTAAATTTCCCGTATAAATTTGATCAGCTTCAACATTCGCTACCGAAGTGTCATCTGTTCGTTCTAACAAAAAATAAGATTTCGCGGGGATTTCTCCCAATAAATTAATATTTGGAGAACCATCAGTCGATGACAGCGTCCAGCCTGCTAAATTCGCGGAGTTTTCATCAGAATTATAAAGCTCAATCCATTCATCATAACTACTCGCGGAAGTCCCCATCCAAGCAATTTCCGAAATTTGAACCTGCGCGAAAACAGTATTGACCAAACAAAACAAAGCTAAAATCTCGCGAATTTTTCTCATCAACGCCCTTTTACAATTTTTACAGCAAAAAGTCAAACATACTCAAAACACAAAAAAAACACTTCAAAAATGGTGGGTTGGGAGAGGATCGAACTCTCGGCCAAAGGCTTAAAAGGCCCTTGCTCTACCACTGAGCTACCAACCCATTGCGGTCTTTACAAATAAAATAATCCAATTTTTCGCGGAACTTTAATGGTGGAGCTACAGGGACTCGAACCCTGAACCCCCTGCTTGCAAAGCAGGTGCTCTAGCCAATTGAGCTATAGCCCCAAATTATTGAGGATTTCCGAAGAATCTACCCAATGTTCCTTGCAGAAAAGATGGTAAATCTCCTGTTAGCCACATCATGGAAAAAATTGTTACCGCCAAACCGAATAATTTAATAAAACTATATGTTCCACCGCTTCCTAAATACTTTTCCGCGAAATCTATCTCTCCTACAAAATCACCAATTTGAGCGGCTTTGACAATAATCACGATGCCGGTTGGAATTAATAACCAAGCTAACATTTGTATTTGAAAAGAACCGAGGGAATTGTAAGATTAGTTTAAGTTTTGTCAAAATTATTTGGAAAAACCTGATAATTCAGGTATAATGCACTGAAATGAATAAACAAATAAACAAATTTCCAGTTTTTGCCGCTTTACTTCTGATGGTGGTGTTTTTTTTCGCGGGAATTTCTTCCGTTTACGCCCAAAACCAAGAACCTGACGAACTAAAAATATATCAAGGAATCGTCGCCAATCAGTGCGAGGTTTTGATTAAAAAAGTAAATCTACTGGAAAAACTAAAACGAGAAAATAATTTTGATTACAGTAAGTTAAATTATGAAAAAAAGGCCTACCAATTCGAAATTGAAGGACTTGTTCATTTGGAAAAATCCTTACAATGTTTAAATGAACTTGATAACAATTTATTTAAATCATGTTTGGAGGTTTTTGAAAATAAAAAACTGGACATCAACAAGGAATGTAATGCTCCAGATGCTGAAAACAAATTGGATAAATATAAATTTACTCGACAAGAGTTCATTAATTCCGCGAAATTTTTGGAAAAAGCGGAATTAGAATATTTTGATAGTCAGCATCTCAAACTGGAAAGCGGCAAAAAATATAATAAAAAAGGAGAACTTATTGAAGGTTCCGGTTTAGATAATATCATAACTGATAATGTTGTAATGCGTGCGGGAAAAGGATTCTTATATTCTACACAAGACTCCTTGGAAGGAATTTTTCGCGGAAACTTGATAAAAAAAGTAAATCGCGCTTTGGGAACTTTGGCTATTCTTTATTTATTTATTTTGGGAGTTAAGTTTATTATGGCCCGGGGAGATAGCGAAAGACTGTCTGACTTAAAAGGACAATTCGCTTGGATTATTTTGGGACTGGGGGTAATTTCTGTTGCTGAATTTATCGGATACGAAGTTTTTGATCCTTCCGATGGTAAAAATGTTTTAGAAGGGGGCAGCGCTCTATCATTTAAGATGAAAGTTGCAGAAATCGCCAGACTATTTGAGTATTTAGCCGGAGGATTGATGTTAATTAACGCTTTAATTTCTGGTTACGGACTAATTATGGGGGGAGAAGACGATGAAGCTATTTCTAAAGAAAAACAATTCCTGAAATCATTTTTAATGGGAACAGCTTTTATATTGTTATCTGAGGTTATTGTTCGCGCTTTATCTTTCGAAAACTTACGAGAGTCTTCTGAAATTGTTATTAACGAAGTAGCTGGGTTAGTTAATTTTTCTCTATCGTTTATTGGTATTGTGGCCACCGCTATGTTAGTTATGGCCGGTCTTTATTATGTAATAAGTTTTGGAGATGATGAACAAATGGGACGCGCTAAAAAAATGATTATAGCCAGCATTGCCGGAATGGTTATTGCTTTTTCCGCCTATACAATAGTTCGTTTTTTAATAGTTTAAAATATGAAAAAAAATACTTGTTTTTCCGCGAAATTTTTAAAAAAAATATTAAAAAAATCCATATTTTGGGGGATGATGGTTTTATTTTTAGGCGTTCCTGTCATTACTCAAGCCCAAGTTGATGTTCCTCAAGTTTCTGAACTTTTTTCGCAAGATAGTAATTATAACTTATCAGAAAATAGCCACATTCAAGACTACACTTATGGGAATGAAGAATCTGGTGAAATACAATTTCGCGAAACGGTGATGAAATTGGTTCATTTTTTAAAAAAACTAATGGGGCCAATTGCTATGATGCTTCTGATTTATGCCGGTATTGAATTGTATTTAACACACGGGACTGAAGAAAAATATAAACAAGCCATTAACCAAATAGCAGGAATTGGGACGGGCTTTCTTTTAATGATGGTAGCCGTTAATTTGGTAGACTGGGTTTTCTTTGGTAAGTCTGGAGAAATTTTTCGCGAAGGGACTGATGTAACAGAGTTTGCTCGTCGAGGAATGTTAGAGGTTGTCGGGATATTTGATTATTTAACAATGTTTGCGGTAGTTGTGGCCGTAGCTTTTATTGTTTGGAACGCCTTTACTTTAATAATAGCCGGTGGAGAAGATGAATCTCAAATAACTGAAATGAAGAAACGAATTGTTTTTGGGATTATTGGTATTATAATTTTAGTTTCAGCCAAACCAATGATCGCCTTAATC
>CAZYIR010000136.1:0-1542 GCA_964647165.1 uncultured Candidatus Peribacteria bacterium | reverse complement strand
TGAAAAAGAATCTCGCCAATATTTAGCGGAAAAAATTGATTCGTATGCGCAGGTTTTGGTGAATCTCCGCGAATATTTGATTGCTAACCGAAAAGCACTCATTAAAGATGTTCAGGTTGTACAATTCCCAGAAGACCCATTTCACCGAATTATTCCATTGGAAACTTGGGAACAACTGCGAACCAAAAACTAATTGCTATTATTTGAGCTGGTATATAAAAGCCCTAAATCATAAACTGCGGACAGATTTTTTTGCCAGTAATCAAACGAAACGATTTTTTCGCGGGAAAAACTTTTTCCCGTCGCTGTTACATTAACCTTTGCTGGCGCAACAAAAGACGGAGCTGTCGGCCGGAAAACTCCGCGAATTTTTTCTGTTCCGAAATTTGTTAACGACATAAAACAAAGGTTTTTAGCTAAATTGTTTTCGCTTAAAAACTTCGAAACTTGTTTTGTTGTATATTGAGGATTTCCAAAACTATCTGTTGAAACGGCTGTCCCATCATCATAACTTCCACTAGTAAAATCTGTACCATTCCTGAAGAGTGCAATTGTTTTTTTCGCGGAATTATCGTCCACTAAACATAAAATTCGCCACTGTAAATCAGTGCTTTCCCCCTCCAATTCATTAATATTGATATTGAAATTTTTTACTGCTTCCAAAGAATATTCCGCGAATTTTTCATTATTATCATATCCCAACCGAAATTTAACTGACTCATTTGGCTCTAAATCAAACTCAAATTCTTTTACCTGATTCGCGATATTTAAATCATAATTTGCCCCCGTCCCGACTGGAATATCTTTTTCTACAACATAATTTAGCGGTTTATCTTTGAGCGCCAAAAGAGATTTTTCCACTCCCGATTCCGCCGCGAAATAAGCTTTTTCGGAAAACAATAAATCCGCGGAAAATTCTAATTCTGTCATCAAAACCTGCGACAATCCCAATCCCACTACCAAAATCAATCCTGACAAAATTATTGTCGGTAATAAAACAACGATTCCCGGATTTTTTATTTTGGATAAGTTCGAACTTGTATGAGTTCGAACCACTCTGTTAAAAAATTTTCTCATTAGTCATAAATTCGTGAAGAAATAGTTGTTCGCACCCAATTTGTGATTTCGGGATTTTTTCGCGACGAAACTTTGAGATAAATCTGTACGCGCGGTTGAACTTTAAAATTCGCGGGGCTTTTATTTGTTGAATTTTGCCCAACACCCGTGCATTCAAAACTTCCTCTATCAACCGAAATATTCGCGGAAAATAAAGATTGCCCCTGCATTTGCGCCTCTTTTTTGTTGTTTAGCAAAAACTGAAACTCAATATCATTGTTATTTCTATCTTTCAAAACCAATTTAGTTTCTTCACAGCTATCTATTTTATAATTTCGAATCTTGTCCGCCATCCGAATTACCGCGAAATTTGTTTCTTTTTGTAATTGTCGCGCGGCGTCCAGTTTTAAATTTGTTTTGGTCATCGCGGCGTAACTCCCCATAACAACAGTCAGAATTATCCCGCCAATTGTGATCCCCACCAAA
>CAZYIR010000135.1:0-1744 GCA_964647165.1 uncultured Candidatus Peribacteria bacterium | reverse complement strand
ATGACTAAACTGTTTCAAATTCCGGGCTCTAAATCAATCGCTCAACGCGCATTAATTTGTGCGGCTTTATGCAATGAGCCAACGATTTTGAAAAATCTTCCACAAGGAAATGATGTCCGAAATTTAATTGATGCTTTGGAGAATTTTTCAAATTTTTCAAGTCTGGACTTGGCACATGACAAAAAATTGTCCGAAAAAAAAACAAATCCCGCGAAAATTTTTGTCGAACACGGCGGAACTCCGCTCCGTTTTTTGACAAGTTTTCTTTGCCAAATTCCCGGCACGCAAACACTTGACGGCTCCCCCAGACTTCGCGAGAGACCAATTCTGCCGTTGATTAAAGCGTTGAATAAAGCGGGCGCGAAAATTTCGGAAAAATTTCCGTTACAAATCGGTGAGGCGCAACTTGCTGAAGAAATTGAAATTGACGCGAGCGCCAGCAGTCAATTTTTGAGTTCGCTAATGCTTTCGGGAAAAGCTCTGGGAATAAAGAAAATAAAAATTCGCGGAAAAAAAACTTCTTCAGCTTATTTGAAATTGACGATAAAAGTGTTGGCGGATTTCGGGATAAAAATTCGCGAAAAATCTGATTATTACGAGATTTCCGGTAATTACCAAAGTCCGCGAACTTACGAAATTGAACCGGACTGGGCCAGCGCGGGCTACATTCTCGGGGCTGCTTTATTGACGAAATCTGGTGGAAAAATCGCGGGACTTCCGCGAAAATCTCTGCAACCGGACAGCGGAATTTTGCCGGTTTTGGAAAAAATGGGTCTGGAAACGCGCGAAAAAAACGGATTTTTGGAATTTTCCGTTGTATCCCGCTCTGCGGTGACGAAATTTTTACAAAGTCCGGGCAAAGTTAATTGTGAAAATTTCCCCGACAGCGCTCAAACTCTGGCGATTCTCGCCGCTTTTTGTGAGGGAAAAACTGAGTTAACAGGTTTAGAAACCTTACCTTTCAAGGAATGCCATCGTCTGGAAGCGCTACAAAGTGAATTGAAAAAAATTGGCGTAGAAACAAAAATTTCGCGGGATTCTATAACCATCTATGGGAGAAAATCCATGTTTTCAAGTTTGAACTTGGCGTATGATAAAAGTTTGTCTAAATCCGGACTTAAGAAAAATTCCGCGAAAATTAAAACTTTCCATGATCATCGTATGGCGTTGGCTTTGGGAATGGCGCAAACGGTTTTACCGAATTTAAAAATTGAACAACCGAGTGTGGTCGCGAAATCTTTTCCGAATTTCTGGAACGAAATTTCCAAATTTAAAAATTCCGCGAAAAAAATGGCGATTATCGGCGATCCTGTTGAACATTCGCTAACTCCCCTGCTTTATAATTCGGCTTTCGCGGAACTGGGAATAAATTTTGTTTGTGAAAAATGCCCTGTTTCCCGCGAAAAAATTCACGAATTTTTGAAAAATAATCCTTACGAAAAACTAGCAATTACCGCTCCACATAAAGAAGTGGTGGCAGATAATTTCAAACTTAAAGTAAAGAAAATAAATTCTCTCCGTTATGACGGAAAAATTCGCGGAAAAAACACTGATATTCCCGGAATTCGCGAAGTTTTAAACGGGGATTTAAAAAACGGACAAACTGTTTTAATTCTCGGGGCCGGCGACACTGCAACTTCTGTTTTAGAAGCGTTAAAAATTTATGATTTGAAAATATTCGTTCATAATCGAACACCTGAAAAAGCACAAAATCTCGCGAAAAAATTCGGTATTTCCGCGATTT
>CAZYIR010000134.1:0-1793 GCA_964647165.1 uncultured Candidatus Peribacteria bacterium | reverse complement strand
CCATGATGAGGGACATATTTTCCAACTTCTTTATGTAATGGATCTCGTGATGACTCTGGGTTTGGCATTCTATAAAAAGTTTAATTTCAAGTATTTTATAATAATTATTTATGTCTTTGTCAAACTTTAAAATACTTTTTCCAAATTCCCGCGAAATTTTCCGGCATAGAGTGGGTATGGAACTTATCTTTATTAAAATTAGGAGTAGGGAATTGGTCTGTAAATTTCGTGAGTTCCGGATATTTATTTTCCGCTAATTTCGCGCAAAGTTGAGCTTCAGCGATTTCTCCGACACACTCAAACGGCTTGTGTCCGGAAATTCCCAAAATTTCCGCGAAATATTCTTGTAATTCCGGTTTTTCAAAAAAATCGTCTCCGAAAATCCCGTGAAATTTTTCTTTCGCAACAAAAGGAGCAAGGATTAATCCGACAAATGCACACTTTGGACATTTGAGACACCATTTTCCTTTTTTCGCGGGATTTTCTTTTATATGAAAATTACGATTACAACTGGAAAATTTATCATAAAAATCATCCCAGCAAATTTCCGCGAAAATTTCAGCAATTTTCACCTCCGTCAGCGGACGCAGAAATGAGAAATAATTAATTTCAGATGAAATGTTTTCCGCGACATATTTCTGAAAATCTTTTTCAAATTCCAACGATTTGGAATATTGGTGATTCATTTTTTTGCCCATATATTCAGTGTTCCCAAAATTCGCGGAATTTTCATTTGAAAAAGCAATATTCTTTTTTCCACTTAAAATCGCGGTAACTACGCTTAAAAAAGCCAAAATCGCGGAAATCGGAATATGTCCGTTAAGCGCACCTTCCTCGTTTAATTTCAGAAGTTCGGGGCTAATTTTCCGCGAAATTTGTAGGTTTTCTTTTCCAAGTTTGCTGACACAGTCTTTTATTATTTCAGAATCACCAATATGCCAAGTAGAAAATTCAACTCCAGCTTTCTCCAAAATTTTCGCGGTAACTAAGGAATCTTTCCCACCGCCAATAGGGACAATGGTGTTGTTTGCGGTAATTTGTTTCTCTAAGGACAAGTCACACCCTGTCTCTACGATAAGCTTCTTTGGTTTTTTCGCGGGATTTTGGACAGGAAAGTGAATTCTGTTATTTGGATCAAGTTTGTTAACTACAAAAAATTCACCTAAACCGTTTTCGTAAATTTTGGTAAAAAAATCAGCTTGATTTCGTGTTAGTCCACCTTTTTTTACGCGAATTTTACTCGGTAAACAAGTCTTGAAATATGAAATTCCCGCCATAATCCAAAGTCCAAAAAAAGCATTTTCCAAACTTTCGGCTGAATAATTTTCCGCGAAATTAAAGTTAAACTGAAATTTTTCAGTGAAATTTATTTTTTCATCCAACGAATAATATAGCAAAAGCTCTTTTTTCGCGGGATTCCACTCAAAATCTTCAAAAACAAATTCTTTAATTTCCGTTAAAGGATTTTCCATCAACTTAACTTTATTTAAATTAAGAAAAAATCCAAGTCCGGACTTAAACAACTTCAATATCGAATATAAAGTCTGGACTTAAAGATTTTTTCGCGGGATTTTTGTATCAAAAACTCTTATAATATATTGACACAAGAAATAAGTAATTTAAAATTCGCGAGAAATATTTACCAATAAAAATGGCAATTAAAAATGTGACGGCAACACGGATGACTATGCTAAAACTAAAGCAACAAGCAGTTGTGGCAAAGCGTGGGCACAAACTTTTAAAAGATAAACAAGATGGTTTAATGCAGGAGTTTTTGAAAATTGTGCGTCAAG
>CAZYIR010000133.1:0-5730 GCA_964647165.1 uncultured Candidatus Peribacteria bacterium | reverse complement strand
AGATTTTAAAATTGATATGAATCCGCATGATGAAGAACCGGCAGATTTGAATCGAATTAGAAATATTGGAAAAAAAGGTGTTGTTTTGGCGATGGTTGATTCAACTGGAGCAATTAATCCCGGTCATACGAAATCAGAATCTGTTATCGAAGCGGAATTGGTTAATATCATTGAACAAGAAAAAGGACGAGTTTTGTTAACAACTTTTGCTTCAAATGTGGGACGAGTAGCACGAGTAGTGGAAGCTGCGGAAAGATGTGGACGAACGGTTTATTTAAGCGGTCGTTCAATGGAACGAAATATTGCGATTGCTAAAAAACTTGGTTATTTAAAATGCAAAGAGTCAACGCTCAAGCTACTTTCGCGAACAAAGAATGTAAATGAAAAAGATCCTTCAAAAACTTTAATTTTATCCACCGGTTCACAAGGAGAACAATTTGCGGCGTTAACCAGAATGGCAGCTGGACTTCATTCTGAAATTAAACTTACCCCGCAAGATACAGTTATTTTTTCCACTTCTCCAATTCCCGGTAACGAATTAGCCATTGTTTCGGTTTTAAATAATCTCGCGGACATCGGGGTAAAAGTTATTGACAACAAGACATTGGATACGCATGTTTCTGGACATGGTTATCAAGAAGAATTAATCGAAATGACTAAAATGTTAAATCCGCGAAATATTGCACCAATTCACGGAGAACTTTATATGCGTCATATGCATCGTGATTTAATTACTGAAAAATTAAAAATCCCGCGAAAAAATTCTTTTATTATGAAGAATGGAAGAGGGGTAATTGTGAACAAAAATGGTGTTCGATTGATGAATGAAAATGAGGAAGTCTTAGCGAATAATGTGTTTGTGGAGCTTGGAGAAAAAATAGGTGAACACATCATGGAAGATCGAGCTTTATTATCTAGTAGTGGAGTTATTTTTGTTGTTTTGCATGTTCATAAAGGAAAAGTTAAGAAAATAAAGATAAATTCGCGGGGATTTCGGTATATGGGATTGGAACACGAAATTTTCGCGAAACTGGAACGGGAATTAAAAAAGATTTACGAACGACACTTTTCTCCGAATAAAAAAATTCAAAATTTAGAAAAAATGCTTAAACAGGCTGCTGAAAAAATGATTTGGCAAATGTTTAAAAAAGACACGATGGTTGAAGTGGTGATTATATAAAGTTTCCGCGAAATTTTACTTTTTATTGTCTTTTTATTACACTTGTGTAAGAAATGTGTAAAACTGTAGAAAAATATCGACCAGTAGCATCTTTAATTTTATCAGACAGTTTCCCTGACGGAGAAAAATTTTTAATAGTTAAAAAACCGCGAAAAAATCACGCGTGGCAGTTCCCGCAAGGTGGGGTTAATGAAGGAGAAAATTTTTTGCAAGCTGCGGAAAGAGAATTATTGGAAGAATGCGGAAAAGATTTAAAAATTGTGTTTTTATATAGTTGGCCAGTTGGTGAGTATCAATATGATTTTCCAGCCGATTTTCAACGACATGCCGGTGAATATAAAGGAGCGGTTGTGCAATTTTTTCGCGGAATTTTAGAAGGTGGTTCAATTGAAATAGATAACAAAGAAATTGTTGATTATAAATGGGTTCGCCAGGATGAACTGGCTGACTACTTTGCCCCGGAATATTTGAATGTTGTTGAAAAATTTTTGTAATTTTTCATTTTTTTTACAACACACTAGCTCTTTCGTTTAGAAAGAATTTTTGCTGAAATACTGATTTAATAATATTTTCCGCGAAATTTTTATTTCTCTAATTTTCCTTTCACGCCAAAACTTCGTAGAATAATTGCCATCAGACACCAACCGGTTAGTCCGAAAACTAACTGCGAAAGTCCAACAAACCCCGCGAAATAAAAGAAATTCGGATTTACCTGAAATCCTAAAATAACCGATCCCAAGACGAAAATTCCCGCAATTAGGAATAAAATTCGTTCGAGATACCACGATTCCGTTTGTAGTTTATACATTTTTTATAATTAATAATTTTTTTTCTTTTCTGAAAAGAAACGGGGGGGGGGAATAAAATTTCGCGGAACTTTATTTTACCGCCTCGTGCACGATTTTCTTCATGGTTACCATCACTTTTTTGGACATCGGGACAATATTGATATCCGGGAACATCATTCCAACCATCCACGGTTTCATTTGCATATAGCGTAAAACAGTTTTTCCGTTTTCTCGCGAAATAATGATACTTTTCGGCATCATAATTCCTAAATCCATACTCATTCCCAGTGCTTTGTGAGCTTTTGGGGCATTACAAAGTTCGATAATTCGGTACTCAAAATCCCGCGAAATTTCAAGATTATTTTTCTCAAAAGTTTTTCGCATATCATGAGTTGTAATGATTGAGAAATCGTTGTCCACAATTGCTTTTTCGAGATTTTTCAAAACTGTTTCAAATGGTTTATCTGTTGAGATTTGGTAAGCAATTTTACCAAGAACTTTTTCTGATAAAAATTTTTTCATTTTATATAGTATTAAGAATTAAATTATTTATTTTTTCGCGGGATTTTAAGGTTGAATTAAATGGTCCTTATCCCGTACTTTCGGCGGAAAACTCGCCATTAAGGCAGGAAATACAACCAAGGTAAAGGCGGCGGAAATAGATAATCCGAAAATAATTGCCCACGCTAATCCTGACCAAACTGGGTCGTTAATAATTGTCAGATTTCCCAAAACGGTCGTCATTGAAGTTAGCACAATTGGTCGCAAACGAGTTTTTCCAGCTTGAAAAAGAGCGTCGTGTAAAGACAATCCGCGGTCGCGTAAAATATCAAAATATTCCAGATAAATAATCGCGTTATTTACCACAATTCCCATCAACGCAATGAATCCAATCAAACTGGTGGCAGTTAAAAATGTTCCCAAAGTTTTATCCAAAATCGCAAATCCGGGTAAAATTCCCAGAAGTCCCAGAAAAACTGTACTCATAATCAGTAGCGGAACTTTAAATGACTCAAATTGCGCGACTAATACGGCATAAATCGCGATAAACGCTATTATCATCGCCAGCCCTAAGTCGCGGAAATTATCCAAAGTTAATTCTCGTTCTCCTCCCCATTCAATATGATAAATTTCGCGGGATTTTGTCTCAAAATCGAACCCGTACAAACTCCAGTCCACAATTTTCCCTTCATCTGGAAACTCGTAATCAAAAATATCAAACATCAAATCAATAGTCGCATAAACTACACTTCGATTTTCCAGTTCTCCAGTTACATAAACCGTTTCATCCCTTGTATCTAAATACAAAATTTCTTCTGGGCGAGTTTCAACTTTTTGGACAACTGCGGAAAGCGGAATCATATTTCCCGCGAAATTTTTGATATAAACTTCGTTTAAATCTACCAACTCGTCTCGCTCCTCTACTGGCACGCTCAAAGTGATATTAATCATTTCTGGCGAATTTTTGAGATGAAATTGTGACACTATTTTTTCTCCCGTAATCGCGGACAAAGTTTCATAGATTTGAGCTGTGGCAATTCCTGCTTCCAGCGCTTTTTCGTGATCTACTCGGAAAGAAACTTTCCGCACCTCATCTCCAATCGTGGTATCAATATCTACCGCTCGATCAGTATGGTGAAACATTTCTTCCACATCACGCGCTACTTTTTTCAAAATTTCGCGATTGGGACCTTTAATTTTCGCCATTAAAGTTGCGCGAACCGGTGGACCCGGAGGGTCTTCTAAAAATCGGAAATTCGTTTTTCGCAAAATTTCGCGGAATTCCGGTTCAATTTTTTCGTCTTTTGTGATACTTGCTAAAACTAAACGCCGTTCCTCGTCTAGAAGTGGGGTTGATTTTATGGAACGATCATCAGTATCGGTTAAATTCACCCGCAAAGTTGCCATATATGGCGCGATTCGATAATTGGAACCTTTAAAAAGACCATTAAAGTCAACTACTGAAGCTGTTCCAACAAAACTTTGAACAGATACAATTTCCGGGTTTTCTAGAAGTTTGTTGCTTACAAATTCCGCGATTTTTTCAGTCATAGGATAATTTGTGTCTTGTGGTGCGTCAATATAAACGAAAAACTGATTTTTATCAGCTGACGGCAACATTTTGAAGTGAACTAACTTAAAAATTGGAAAACTGAGCGAAATAAACAATGCTCCAAAAACAGCTAGTAAAAACAATCTACGAATTTTCGCGTTATTTAAAATCTTGTTTAAAACTTTGGTGTACTTGTCTGTAACTTTATCAAAAAAAGATTTTTTGTTGTTTTTTTCTTTTTTGGATAGATCTAAAGGTAAAATTATGTCAGCTAAAAATGGAGTCAAAATATATGCTACAAACATTGAAACAGTTAACGCAATAGGCAGAAAAACTGACAATGGTCCCATATAGTCTCCCATCATTCCGGATAAATTTGAGGTTGGTAAGAAAACAATAACCGAAGTTAGAGTTGATAAAAATAATCCGATTCCTACTTCATTTACCGCCTCAACAATTGCTTCACGGCGCACTTGAATTGATTTTTTCGCGGATTTTGCTTTTTCTTGCAGATGTCGATAGATGTTTTCAACAACAACTGTTGCCGAATCGACTAAAAGTCCGAGCGACAGAATTAAAGCGAACAAAGTCACTCGATTAATATTTTTTCCCAGCGAATATCCGATAATAAAAACTCCCGCCATCGTCAGCGGAATGGCAATGGCCACAACTGATGCGGAACGAAGTCCCAGAAAGAGCCACAGAACAATTGACACGATGATGATTGAAGTCATTAAATTCTGCATCAAACCACCGATGGCTTTTCGCGAAACTTCTCCTTCGTCACGAAAAATATGATAATCGAGTTCCGCGAATTTTTTGTTTGACATAATTCGTTCAAGTGCCTCTCGAGCGTCTTTAACAACGGTTTGCGCATTTGATCCTTTTCGTTTCGCGAGAGAAACGAAAACAGTGTCTTGCACTTCGTCTTTTTTGAAAACTCGCACAAAAGAAGTTTTTTCGCGATATCCGTCAGAGACTTTGGCTACATCTTCCAGCTTGACTCCCGGCACAACGGTAATTTTTTTCGCGGAATCTGTGTCCGTCAATTCTCCATTTACTTCAACTTCAAAAAAATTCGCGGGATTTTCAATTTTCCCCGTTCGGAACCGAAAATTATTCGCGAGAATAGCATTTTTTATATCTTGTACCGAAACTCCGCGATTTTTCATTCGCCCCAAATCCAGCGAAATTTTCAAAACTCGCGATTCTCCACCGTGAATATCTAAATTCGCGACATTTGGTACTTTTTTGAGCTGGTTCATAATGTCGTACGCCAGTACACGCACTTGATTTTGCGATAAATTTTTCGCGGAAAACCCAATGGTTAAAATTGGCACATCATCTGCAGATACTGATTTAATCAATGGGGTTTGGATTTGCCCCTGTCGTAAATCTAAATTTCCTAAAATTTTATTGGTTAAACGAACTCGAGCATCTTCAAAATCTTCTCCAACAACAAATTGAACGAAAGAAATAACTCGTCCCCCATCCATAGATTGAGAAAATATTTTATCAACACCGGGAACATCCGCGATTTTTTCTTCTAGTTCGCGTGTCACAAACCTTTCAACTTCCGCGGCCGAAGCTCCAGGATAATCAATTACAATACTAAATGCCGGCATCGAAATTGTCGGATTATATTGTTTTGGTGTCATTTTGTAGGACAACGCTCCCGCGAAAATTAACCCAACCAAAATCAGAATCGT
>CAZYIR010000132.1:0-4830 GCA_964647165.1 uncultured Candidatus Peribacteria bacterium | reverse complement strand
GAATTACTGCTCATAATATTTATAAAATTTTCATTATTCTACCAGGAATTCCGCGAAATTTCAAGTGTTGGCTAACAAAATTTTGATTTTCTCGCGAAAAAAAAGAAAATGGTTCTTGATGAGAAAAATTTATTTATCGTTTTTGATTAGTTTGTTTATTTTTCCACTTGTTTCAGCACAAGAAGTTGGCGAACAATCATCAGGGGGAAAAAGTTCCGCGAAAATTATGCAACAAGAGATTGTTCCAATTATTTCAGTGAACGATTTTATCCCCCAGGGAGAACAAGTTTTATTTGATGCCAGTAAATCAAATTTTCGCGGGATTTCTGAAGGAGCGCCTTCAGTTTCTTGGAATTTTGGTGATGGGACACCTACACAGTGGGGAAAACAAATAATACATAGTTTTACCAAAACCGGAAAATTTAAAACAAAGTTGAGTATTAGACAGGGACGAGAGCGAAAATCTGCCGAAAAAGATGTTTTTGTTTATTCTCAAAAAGGTCTTATCATCGCAAAATCTCGCGAAAAAATTCAAGGAATTATAAAACAGGCGGGAGAGAATGGGATTTGGTTAAAGCCAATTGTTTTGAAAACATCAGCTACGGGGGTGACTGCCGACGAAGAATTATTAAGAGAATTACAGAAAGATTTAGATTTTATCAAAGAAGCTAAGTTAATTATTTTTAATACCAATACAGTTGATGAATTGCAAAATTTCGCGCAGTGGTGGCAAAAATTATCTGAAAACGATAAGTTTAATCCGCAAGATAAAATATGGATTCAACTGACAAGTGCTTCATCATTACCTAAATTTAAAAAACTTTTGTATCCAAGTTTTTCAATTTTAAATCCTCGCGAAATTTTTTTGATTCGTCAAAAATCACTAAATTTGTTCTTTGAACAAAGAGATCCTTATAAGATTTCCGCAGAATTGAAAGCGAGAGGGTTGGAATACGAAATTATTAATGGTCAATCAGATACAACTTGGTTGTTGCCAATTTCGAAACTAACTAATTATTTCGTTTTTCGCGGGATTTCTCAAACAGTTTTATATTTACTTTTAGCAGTGCCTTTTATCGTTTTTGTAATTGCCTTTGCGCGACAATTTATTGGGATTAAAACTTTTGGTGTTTTTTCACCAATGATGTTAACTTTGTCGTTTATGTTATTGGGGTTAGATTTTGGGTTTACAGTTTTTTTGGTAGTTCTTTTAGTTAGTTCTCTTTTACGGCTCTTGTTTGATAAAGTTGAACTTCTTTATATTCCTAAAATTGCTTTATTGCATTCGGGAATTGCCTTGTCGTTCTTTTTGATTCTAGGGCTAGCGGTTTATCTGAATATTTCGCTAAATTTGGCACTGACTATCTTTCCAATGATGGTGATGTCAACCATTTCTGAGAAATTTATTTCAGCTCAAACTTCCAGTGGTTTTAAATCAGCGATTTTAGCGGCGGGAGAAACAGTTTTAGTATCGGTGGTTGCATATCTTTTAGTTATGTGGCCGTGGTTACAGACTTCTATTTTAGCAACACCAGAACTGATATTTTTACCGGTTCTGGGGAATATTTGGTTAGGTAGATTTACCGGGTTGCGATTAACAGAATACTTTAAATTTAGAACTTTATTTAAAGATGATTCAGAGGAATAATTTTGATTTTTTCAAATATGAGTAATTTTTTCGCGAAATCAAAGAAAATATTGGGAATGAATTCTCGTAATTTAGAGTATTCTGTTCATAATACCTCTCAGGATAAAAAATTCGCGGACAATAAAATTTATACCAAACATTTCCTGGAATCTCGCGGAATTGGAGTGGCAAAACTTTATCATGTTGTTTCAAAATATACGCAACTAACAGACGAATTTTTTGCGGGACTGCCAGATAAATTTGTGGTGAAACCAAATTTGGGGTTTGCCGGAGCTGGTATTTTGGTTATCACCGAAAAAATTAAAAAAAGTTGGCGGACAGCTTCTGGTAAAAAAATGACTAAAGATGATTTATATCGTCATTGTATAGACATTTTAGATGGAAAGTATTCTATTTCGGGAACACGAGATAAAGTTATTTTTGAAGAACTTCTTTTACCTCATCCCAATTTGCGAAAATTAACAGAAAAAGGGTTGGCGGATGTGCGAGTAATTGTCTTTAATATGGTTCCAGTAATGGCGATGATGAGAGTGCCGACAGCAGAATCTGATGGAAAGGCAAATATGGAGTTAGGAGCGTATGGTTTGGGAATTGATCTGGGAACAGGTAAGACGACAGGTGCAGCTTATTATTCCAAATACTTAAAAAAACTACCAAATGGACAGTCAGCGGTTGGTTTTGAGATTCCTTTTTGGGAAGATATTTTATTAAATTCCGCGAAAATTCAAGCGGCGACTAAAATTAAGTATTTGGGAATAGATTTTGTTATCACTCCGCACGGGGTTAAAGTGTTGGAATTAAATGCTCGTCCCGGTTTAAAAATTCAAATTGCCAACAAAGCCCCAATGAAAGAGCGATTAGATAAAATTAAAGATTTAAAAATTATGACACCCGAGGAAGGGGTAAAAATCGCGAGAACTTTGTTTTCAAGCACTACTTCCAAGAAACCGAAAACAAATCAAGACAAACCAATAATAGGTATTTTTGAATCGGTTACTTTAAACGGAGAGACTCCCGCGAAATTAGTGGCTAAAATTGATTTAACGGCTGAAGAAAACAAAATTTCTCCCAAATATTTTGACGAAAAAACACAACTTTTGGATATTACTATTGCCGATAAAAGACTTAAATTTCCAGTTAAAAAAGGAACTACAAAAGATGCAGATATTCTTTTAGCCGGAAAATATCTTTCAGATTTTTTGATCGATGTGAACAAAAAAATTGCGCACCAAAAGAGTGTTGAATTAATGCACGCAGCTTTAGATGACTTGAAAATAAGAAGTGTAGATAAAAAAGTCTGCGAAATTGATGAACAAATTAAATTGCTTTCTTACATAAATCCGCGAAATATTACTGAACAAAAAGAGTTGTTTTTCTTGCATAAAGGAATTGTGCCGAAATTTTTATATAAAGAAAATGATTTAGATATTACCAGTCTTCAGCGAGAATTAAAGAAAATTCCAGAGGTTGATCATGTATTATATCCATTGTTTGCCGCTAAAATAGAGGAATTACATCATAAACTGGATTTAATAAAAGCGGTGGAGGGGGAAAATTTCGCGGAGGTGTCAGAAATGGTTTTTGGGAAAGTTACAGATTCTTTGTATCGTAAAGCTTTACTTTTTCTCCGCGAAAATTCGACAATTCGTCCCGATGATAGTCCGGAAATAGGGTATGAAGCAGCAGCAGAAAGAATGAAAAAATATTTAGAAAAACATAATTTGGGGCACTGGCAGATTCGTATTTTAGATGAATCAGTAGCTGATGTTCAAATTTCTAAAAAAGGATTTGTAATGATTAGACGAGGAGCAAAATTTCGCGAAAATCGTTTGCAAGCTTTACTCGTACACGAAATTGGAACGCATGTTTTCCGGAACGAAAATGGGAAATTGCAACCATTTCAAATTTTTGAGCGGGGGACAGCCGACTATTTAACAACAGAGGAAGGATTAGCTGTTTACAATCAAAATAAATTGGGATTAAATCTTGGTGAAAAATTTTTAACGCCAGCTTTACAAATTGTCGCGATTTTTCAAGCTAAAAATAAAAACTTTTTGGAGTTATTTAAATATTTAAAGAAAACTTACGAAATTTCAGATGATTTGGCGTGGAAACTTTGTTTAAAGTCTAAACGAGGAACCGCGAATTCTTCAGCATCGGGAGCGTTTACCAAGGATTCGGTCTATTTTCGCGGAAATTTAGAAGTTCTGAAATTTTTAGAGAAAGGTGGAGATATAGCGGATATTTATATTGGAAAAATTAACATTAAGGATCTAAAAATTCTAAAAAATTTCGCGGAGATAGAAAAAGCGAAGTTTTTGGTATAATGAGCAGGAGAGAACAAATATCTTTGTCTCTTATTGAATTTTTTTGCTAAAATTATTTTTGTGAAGCGGGGGACATTTGCTCCCTATAGAAATTAAATTTCCGCGAAATTTTACTTTTTTTTCTTGAATTTTTTATTCTTGGGGTGGGGGTGGAATCGTAGTTCGTTATCTTCTAAAATTATCTTTGCACCAGCAATATGATATTCGGGATTATGACGAATTTTAACTATTTGCAGAACAGATAGGATATTTTCTAGAATTCTCGCGAAAAATGATGGTTTTCTCTTGGTTGTCCCAAATCCCGGAGGCGGAACATCGGGAAATTTTTCGCGAAATTTTCGTACCCAAGTGGCATTTTTTTCTACAAAATTTAAATACAATCGATCAGGATCAAAAAGAGGGAAAGCATGTGAAAAAAGTTCAGCTGAATAGGCATCTTTTTCGCGAATTTCCAGTTCAGAATCGGTAATAAAATGATTTGGACATATTTTACCGGCATGTTTTCCCGGGCGGACTATTTGTCCGGTCAATTTTAAAAGTAAAAACACAAAAAATCGTGCTGTCCAAATTCTTCCGTGTTCAGCAATAATAAAAAAATCAATATCAGATGTTTTAGTTGCCTGTCCGGCGGCAACTGATCCGGAAAGAAATATAGCTCGAACTCCCGGTAGTTTTCCACATAATTTGGCCCAGCGTTCAGCTTTTTTAATTAATTTTTGGTCTAATTCTTTCATCTTTTTTCGCGATGATTATAGACGATTACCAATAAAAGTTAAAATTTCGCGGGATTTTAAGCAGCAAGAGGACTCTTTTTTGTGTTAATCCATTCATTTTTAACGGTGTCTAGTTCAGCCA
>CAZYIR010000131.1:0-6972 GCA_964647165.1 uncultured Candidatus Peribacteria bacterium | reverse complement strand
ATTGCTCATATTTTAAAATTAAATTTTCCTTCATTTTTCTCTTTTAAAATCCCGCGAAATTTTATGTGTATTGCAGGTTGATTATAGCTAATTCTTTATGAAAAGTAAAAACAACCAAAGGAAATTGCTTTTACAGGAAAGAAAATGAAAATTTCGCGGAGAATTTTAAATATTCTCCAAAACTTTCCGCCCATTAACCGTCGCAATGTCCACCAGCGTGTCAATATCATAAAATCGCGTAGTTTCTAATAAGAAAACTAATTCTGTGAATAAATCTCCGTCAATAAACGGACAGAAAAAGTCGTAAACATTATCTACTCCCAACGCGACATTTACTCCCGCTTCAATCAGATGCGGAACGGGAGCAATTGAGTTATGAATTGGCCCCGTCTTATGTCTTGGTTGTTGATTATCAATCATCGCTCGCGGACAAACTATTACACTCATCTCCGCCTCTTTGAGCATCTGCGCCACATCGCGAATATATTCATCAGGTTGAGCTGCTAGAGAACATGAATGAACAGCATTGACGCGACCTTGCATACCATTTTTGATAACAGATTTCACCAATAATTCAGTATCGCGTTCGTCAGGATCATTGTTTTGGTCGATGTGAACATCAACAGTTTTGTTCATTCTTTTTGCAAGATCAAACAAAAAATCCAAATGTTCATTTTCGTGTGGTCGGTCACGAGAGGGAAGTCCTCCCAAAACATCGACATATTTCGCGGCTTTTTCAATCATTTTTTGTGCTTCGGGAGTCAGTGCTCCTTCCAAAACTTGCGACACAATTTGAACCTCAATTTTTCCCGCGAATTTTTCCTTTACAGCTAGCGCGGCTTCAATACATTTCATTCCAACCGTATTATCAACATCAATATTAGTTCGCACAATATCACAACCTTGGTTTAAAAAATTTTGCGCACTTCGCGAAATTCTTTCCACCAAATCATCATGCGTGTAATTTTCCTTCACTTCTTTCCATAAATCCCATTTTACTTCCATGTGATCGTTGCACATCTGCAAAGTTTCTGGTGTCACTACATATGCTTTATCAAAGTGTGCATGACAACAAACAGCGCCACCTTTGGCTTTAATTTTTTCGCGGAGAATTTCGAGCAGGTTCCATTGATTTGTCATTTGCTAGGGGATTAAGATTTTTTCGCGTAATTTTTAGATGCCCTCGTTCTATAGTTCATTTTTAGAAGAGGAATCAATTATTTTTATTTTATTTTTCGCATTTTTGCAATTTGTTCCGCGAATTTTTCCAGTTGTAGATTTCCGGTTCCACCTTGATGAGTTGATTGTTTAAGCATTTCGCGAATTTCTTCCGGAGAAATTTTAATATCTTTGATATTTGAACCAATTTGACGATAAGCGTCTCGGAAAGTCATTCCAGTTTTTACTAAATCAAAAGCTTTGTGGGCTGCGAATAATCCGGGGGAAGCCATCATTGATTTCATCATAACTTCTTCATCAGGTTCGATATTGGCAATAATTGCTTTCGCTGCATCAATTGACATATCTGTATATCGTAAACCGAGGAAAAGTGGTCGTTTCATTTCTTGACCGTCGCGGTGGTAGCCGAGAATTTTATTTAAAATATTTGTAGCGATTTCTTGTCGACAAGCAAAAACTGTCGCTGTTCGTCCGCGAATTAATTCAGCCACATCTAAGTTCTTTTTTTGAGGCATAATTGATGAACCGGTAGCGATAGAATCATCCATTTTAAAGAACTGAAATTCTTGTGTTGTAAAAAACAACATATCTGACGCAAATTTATTTAAAGTCAGCATAATGTTGCAACACGCTTCTAAAACTAATCCTTCGAATTTTCCGCGAGAATTTTGGCAGTAAATCGGATTGATTTGAGTTCGACTAAATCCTAATTTTTCACTTAACCAATCTCGGTCAAAATCAAATGGAGAACCATATCCAGCTCCTGAACCAAGTGGGTTTTGGTCAATAATTTCGTCAGTAATAACAGTCAAAAGTCGCGCATCATCCAGTAAAGATTCCACAAACGAACTGGCCCAAGTTCCCACGCTTGTCGGCATTGCTTTTTGCATATGTGTGTATCCCGGCATTGGTACAAACTCGTATTCTTGCGCGAATTTTAAAAAGTATTCCGCCAAATCTAGAATATTTGCGCGAATTTTTGTTGCTTTATTTTTCAAAAAATATCGCATCATAACCAAAACTTGGTCATTTCGAGATCTACCAGTGTGAATTTTCTTTCCAGTGTCGCTAAGTTTCTCAATTAAATACTCTTCAATTTTGGTATGACAATCTTCGTCTTCTACTTGTAATTGAAACTCTCCTTTTTTCCAGAGTTCCAAGATTTCATCTAAACCTTCCTCTAATTCAGCTAATTCTTCTTTAGTTATTAAATTATGTTTTTCCAGTAATTGAGCATAACAACGACTACACCAAACATCATCACCAATCATCATTTGATCGTAGAGAATGTCTTCTCCGGCGTTGTATTCTTCAATAATTCGATTTAGTTCAACAGCACCATCTTTGAACCAAATCTTTTTTTTGATGGTGTTTTTTTTGTCCGACATTTTTGTGGGGGTTAGAGTTTTGCAAAAATTCGCATCTAGACAATTTTCTCTTCAATTCCAAAAAAAGCAAGAAAATTTCGCGGAAATTTTCAGTATATTTGTCCGCGAATTTTTCAGTTAATAATAATTTTTATCAAGTAATTTCAATATGTTATTTTTGATCCATTGCCTGATTGGCCAACATATCAGCTACTTTGTTTTTTTCGCGAGGAATATGTTTGAAAGAAATTTCCGCGAAATTTTCACAAATATTTTTTGCCTGCTCAAAAAGTGGCTTTAATCCAACATTTTTAACTTTATAATTACCGGACATTTGTTCCACAATCAATTTAGAATCCATAAAAACCACTAAATCAGTTATTTCGTTTTCTAAGGCGAGCTCCAATCCAATTATTAACCCTTGATATTCCGCGAAATTATTGGTCTGAATTCCGCAAGATTTCATTCTCCGCGAAATTTCATTTTTTTTATCATCATACAAAACAGCTCCGCAACCGGCTATTCCAGGATTTCCGCGACTTCCTCCATCAGTAAAAAGAAATCCTTTTTTTCGCGAAAATGTTTTTTTTCTTTTTAAACCAGAAAACAAATCAGTCATTAAAAATGAAAATGAGGTAATAATTTATGAAGTTTTTCGCGAAGTTCTTGTTGACCATATTTTTTGTGATGCAACATAGAAAATATCAGTCCGCCAATAATAAAAATTCCGCCTAAGAAATGAAATTTCGCGATTTTTTCATTTAAAATAAAATAAGCCAAAATTACTCCGAGAAGTGGTTTTAGAAAAATCAAAATGGAAGAACTGGAAACTTTTATTTTTTCTAAAGATTTATACCACAAGAAATTCGCTATTAATAAGGTGAAAATCGCGTATGAAATTAGTATTAAAACTGTTTTTTGATCAAATTGAATTTCTTTAAAATTAAAATCCATAGTGGTAAGAAAAGGTAAAATCCCAATCAAAAAAATTATTCCCCAAAAATTTCGCGACAAAACAGTTATATCAGTGGAAAGATGGGTTAAATGTTTTTTAAATAAAATTGTAGAAACCGCCCCAGCTAAAACACTGGCAAATAAATAGTAGTATCCGTGACTAATAACCAGTCCGTTTTGAAAATTGTGTGTAGCGATTATGCTTACTCCAACAAACATCAAAACAGTACCGATTATTTTTTCTAAACTAATTTTGTCTTTCAAAAAAATAGACGATAGAACACCCGCGACAATTCCACTCATACTGGAAATCAGAGCCGTATCACTGGCTGGAGTAATGGACAATCCTTTTAAAAACCAAAAAGGCATTAGCGCTCCGCTTAAAATTGATGAAATAAATAAAACTAAATGAGTTTTTTGTTTAAATTTTAGGATTTTTTTTAATTCTATTGATAACCCGAAAATCATTAAAATCACCAAAACAGACAAAATTTCGCGAATTAAAATCAACGAAGTCGGAGAAATCGTCTGTAATAAAACTTTGGCGGCAATAGCCGATAGTGATATCAAAAAAACAGATAATAATCCTTGTAGAAAACCTAATTTTTCGCGGGGAGTCATTTTTATTTTTTTAACTGTTGAAATTTTAAGGTTTTTTTTGAAAAATCCAAATTTGGACATATAAATTAAAGATTTTTTCGCGAGATTTCAGTTTTTTGGTTATAATTTATCTGTATGGAAATAACAGGAAAAAAAGTAGCAATTATTGCAGATTGGCTGACAAGTCGCGGAGGAGCAGAGCGCGTGATTTTCTCTTTAGCGAAACTTTTTCCGGAAGCGGTGATTTTCACCTCGGTGATTTCCCGCGAAAAATTTCCAGAACTAAAAAATAGGGAAGTGCGGACAACTTGGTTGCAAAAATTACCGCGATTTATTCGCCGGAAACACCAATTTTTACTACTTTTTTTTCCGTCAGCTTTTCGCGCTTTAGATTTATCTGATTTTGATTTAATAATTTCATCAAGCAGTTCCGGGTTTAGTAAATGTGTTCGAAAATCTCGCGAAAATTCACTTCATATTTGTTATTGTCATACGCCAAATCGCTATTTATACCACGCTCGTGAGGAATATTTACAAAATTTTCCTATTCCGTGGTGGGGGAAATGGATTCGACTTTTTCTACCGCGAATTTTGGATTTTTTAGAAAAAATTGACCAAAAAGCCGCGAAAAAAATTGATTACTGGATTGCGAATTCCAATTTCGTTGGTAAACGGATTCAAAAGTTTTATAACTCAAAATCGGTGACAATTTATCCGGGAGTAGAAACTGTAAATTTTCAAAAATTCGCGGGAATTCAAAAAAAAGATTATTTTCTGGCTATCGGGAGATTTATTCCGTATAAGAAATTTGATTTGTTGGTTGAAACTTTCGCTAAAAACAAACTTCCGCTTAAACTCGCGGGAATTGGTCCCGAGTTAGAAAAATGCCAAAATCTCGCGAAAAAATTAGGGGCGGACAATATTGAGTTTCTGGGATTTGTGGCGGACGAAAATCTCGCGAAATTATATGCCGAAGCGCAGGCCTTCATTTTTCCGGCCGAAGAAGATTTTGGTTTAACACCTATTGAAGCGATGTCGGCGGGAACTCCCGTAATATTTTTTAATCGCGGGGGCGCCAGCGAATCGGTTGGAGAATGGGGAATTCCTTTTGAAAACCAAACAGTAGAAAGTTTACAGCAGGCGATTGAGAAATTTCAAAAAACTGAATTTGATTTGGAAAAAATAAAAAATCGCGGGGTTTCTTTTGACGAAGAAAAATTTCGCGGAAATTTGAAGAAATTTATAGCCAAAATTTAATTTGTTTTTGGCAATTTGTTTTTTTAGTAGAAGTTTTTATAATTCGCGTGTTTTTAAATTTTTTTAAATGACGACAACACGAAAATCGATGGAGAAAATAATTTCTTTATGTAAGAGAAGGGGATTTGTGTTTCCCGGTTCGGAAATTTATGGTGGATTTGGGAATTCTTATACCTACGGTCCACTTGGTTCAGAATTGAAAAAAAACATTAAAGATTTGTGGTGGAAAACCTTTATCCATAATCGGGAAGATATGGTGGGAATTGATGGTGACATTATTTTACATCCGCAAACCTGGAAAGCCAGTGGTCATCTTGATGGATTTAATGATCAAATGATTGATTGTAAAAATTGTAAAGCGCGTTTACGCGCAGATCATCTTGTTGAAGAAGCATTAAATCTTGATTGTGAAGGGAAATCTGATGAAGAAGTGACAGCAATAATTCGCGAAAATTCTATTAAATGTCCGAAATGTGGTAAACAAGATTTCACAGAAGTACGACAATTTAACCTAATGTTTTCAACACAAATGGCGAAAACCGGTGAAAATTCTATTGCTTATTTGCGACCGGAAACGGCGCAGGCGATTTTTCTCGAATTTAAAAATGTTGTAGATTCAACACGACTCAAACTGCCTTTTGGAATTGGGCAAATCGGAAAAGCTTTCCGAAATGAAATTACTCCAGGGAATTTTATTTTTCGTCGTTTAGAGTTTGAACAAATGGAAATTGAGTATTTCATTCGTCCGGAAAACTGGGAAGAGATTTTTGAGTCTTGGTTTGCGGAAATGAAAAAATGGTGCACGGATATTGGGCTAAATCCCGCGAATTTTCATTCTTACGAGCATCCGGCCGAGAAACTTTCGTTTTATTCGAAACGAACAATTGATATTGAGTATGATTTTCCGTTTGGACGAAAAGAACTTTACGGATTGGCTTATCGGACAGATTATGATTTGTCGCGACACGAGGAATTTTCGCGGAAAAATCTCCATATTCATGATGAAGCAACCGGACAGAAAATTTTGCCACATGTGATTGAACCGACTTTTGGGCTTGATCGTACAATTTTAGCCGTTCTCTGCGAGGGATTTGAAGAAGAAACTTTGGAAGACGGATCAACTCGTTCTGTTTTAAAACTTGTTCCAGCGCTTGCGCCGGTAAAAATCGCGATTTTTCCATTAATGAAAAAAGACGGATTGCCGGAGAAATCCCGCGAAATTATGAAGAAACTGCGGATTTTTGGAAATATTGAATACGATCAGTCGGGAGCAATCGGGAAGCGCTATCGTCGGCACGACGAAATTGGAACGCCTGTTTGCGTTACGGTGGATTATGACACTTTAGATTCAAATTCCGCGAATTTTAACACCGTTACGATTCGTGATCGCGATACAATGAAACAAGAACGCGTAAAAATAGACGATTTGGTTAGCGTTTTGGCTGAGCGGTATTTTGGTTAATTTCGCGGGAACTTAGAATTTCTCTATAATAGACTCTACCATTTTTTTTACAGCTAATTCATGTGAATCACTAAATATTCCTTCTTGTTTTATCGCAAGAAAAGCCCAAGTAGCGATATTGATTGCAGAATCTTTAACAAGAACTCCTTTAAT
>CAZYIR010000130.1:0-4359 GCA_964647165.1 uncultured Candidatus Peribacteria bacterium | reverse complement strand
GGACAAACTTTACTCGGCGGGAGAAATTTCGCGGGGGAAAGTATGGGAGATTAAAGCGGAAATGGAAAAACGATTAAAAGATCATCACGAGTACATTATCAAGTACGGAGATGATCCGGATTATATTAAAAAATGGCGGTGGGAATAAAATTTAGAATATTAAGTAATACAAAACTCCGGCCACTTCTCTCCAAAAAAAATAAGATCCGCGAAAATATTGACCATTATTATAACGGGCACTTTGTAAAGCGAAATTCTTAATCCCTAAGCGCCAAGCCAACAGCTTTATTCGAGCTAGGTGAAAATCATTAGACACAAAAACCAGTGACTTTTGGGGGAAATTTTTCTTTACATTTTGCAAGGTTTCTAAAGTACTATTCCCTTCATAATCCAGAAATATATTTTTCGCGGGAATTTTATTTTCTAAAGCGATTTTTCGCATAACTTCAGCTTCATGTTTTCCGTATTTAGATTTTCCACCGGAAAAAATTAAGCAATCAACATGTTTGTTTTTGAATAAGTTTATACCAGACATAGTCCGATCAAACAAAGCATGTGAAGGAATATCGTCACGCCAAACGGCAGCTCCAAAAACAACAGCGCAATCTTTATGTCCCGCGAAATTTTGATGATAGTTAGCTACAACAAATAATCCTGCACTTCCTATTGCTAATGCAACCAGAATTAATCCGCCTAGAACAAAATTTCTTAAATATTTTAGCCAGCTTTTAGGGTTCCGCGAAATTTTAGAATTCATTTTTACTAGAATTTAATTTCTTTACGAACCGTTCGCAGACGCTGATTATTTATTTCTTTCGAAGTTAGTTTCAGCTTAGCTAATCCAGAACCATTCTTCGGTATTTGGAAAATCAAAGTTTTAGAATTGGGCGCCGTTATTTTTTTCGCGAAAATACTTTCTCCATTTAAATCAACAGTTAATTCCAACCAATCAATTTGTTCGGGATAAGGCACAATTACTGTGGCTGAAATATTTTCGCGGAAAGCTTTTACCTCGGTGATAGCTGGTTTTTTTTCATTAAGCAGTGATTCTGTTTGAATAAAAATTGGAATACTTTTTTGTGTTAAGTTGTTATGAACATCCCAAGCATAAACTGTCAGAAATTGTTTTCCTGTTTCAGAACCCACATTAAAACTTTTTTTGTAGGGGGGATTTTGTAGATATCCCATACTTTCTCCTTTATACAAAATTTCCACCGCTTTAACACTGGATTCAAAATCTTGAACAGAAACTAAAACATCAATTTGCGAATTAACGGGAATTTTTTGTTGTGGTAATGGTCCTAAAAAAACAATATTAGGACCGTTAGTGTCGGGAGCAATTCGAACTGATATTTCTTTTTTGGCTGGAGTTCCAAGATTATCAATGGCAATAATGGAAATCGTATGATAACTGGAGTTTTCTATTTTCGCGGGAATTTCAATAATCTCCGACCAGGGAGCCGAAGTCTTTTCACTAACAAACTGGTCATCAAAGTAAAATTCAATTTTTTGAATACCGTTCTTGGAAAAAGCAGAAACAACTATTTCCAGTGGTCCAGTAGAAATAACTCCCTTATCTTTGGGTGATAAAATCGCGATTTTGGGGGGAATTCCCCGCGAAAAATTGGTTGTATTACCGGCTCGCTTGCGACGATTTAGCAGTTTTTCAAAGTTACTTAATCTTCTTTCATATTCTTCCGGGCTTAATTCGCGCCCCAAATCATGATTTTTGGTTTCATCATCCATAATTTCTCCCAAGCTTTGTACAAATTTGGGATGTTTTTTTAACCATTCTTGTACGGGAACTTCCCAGTTAGGTAAATCCGGTCGTAAAGAATGTAAATCTAAAACAAAGGCTTCTTTTTTCGCGAAATAAGGAGTAAATCTGTTGGCACGGCGTCCGGAAATACGATCAACTTCAATTTTTTTCATTTCAGGATCTTTTTCATTAGGAACCGAATAACTAGCAAAAAGCGCTTCGGTAACTAATTTTTGTGGTGTTTTGTCTGTAGCCAGTTTCCCTGTAAATTTATTAATTTTTCTTTTTTCCAAAGGAATAACTGGATATTTTTTTTCTTTAGCTTGTGGATTTTCCGCGAAAATTTTCTGATGAGCTTCTGTCATAAATCTTTTCCAAACAGGAGCAGCCACAGTTAACCCAGTTGCACCAGAAGCCATCGGTTTACCGCGATTATTTCCCACCCAAACTCCAGCCACCAAGTTTGGTGTAAATCCAATTGTCCAACTATCACTTGGAACAACTGTAAACTTCTGATTATCCGGACCTTCCGGTTCATTAGGATTAAATTCAGGATTTTTCGCGGGGCGATTTGAAGTTCCCGTTTTAGCTCCATTATCAATTCCTTCCAGTTGTAATAATTTATTCCAGTCAAAGTCGTCTGTTGTGGGGCGAGAATTTTCGTCTGTCAAAATTTCGCGGACCAAAGCGGTTGCTTCAGGATCAAGTCCTTCTCGTTTAAATTTTTGTGAATCAAATTTTTCCAGAACTTTGCCTTTGGCATCATGAATTTCCAAAATAGCTGACGGTTCAAACAAGCTTCCATCACGAGCAAAAACCTGAAAACTGGCAATGTGATGAAGAGGTTCCACTTCAGCTACTCCGATTCCCAAAGCCACACCATGATCGGCAGGCTCTCCTTTCATTTTTAGTCCTAGTTTCCGCGAATTTTCAAAAATTTTCTTGGGATCAGCCAGATAAGCCATTTTTACTGCCGCTACATTTAAACTGGCATTTAAAGATTCGCGAGCTGATTTAGGACCACGATATTTTCCATCAAAATTTCGCGGAATATATCCACCTCCGAAATCGGTTTCAACATCAAAAATTTGAGTAGAAGGAACATATCCTTTTTCAAAAGCACTTTCATAGACTAACGGCTTTATGCTCGATCCTGGCTGGCGAGAAGAAGTTAAAACATCAACTTGACCATCTATTTCAGAATTAAAGTAGTCTTTTCCACCGACATAAGCCAAGATTTGTCCGTTATCGGGGTTTATAGCAGCAAGAGCAACATTATTAGCTCCATATGTTTCCGCATAATGAGCTGTTTTCTCGGTAATTGTCTTCTCCGCGATATTTTGTAAATCTGGATCCAGAGTAGTGTAAATATGAAATCCACCGTTTTTTAAGAATTCTTTTCCATATTTTTCTTCCAGTTGTTGGCGGACCAGGAAGACAAAATGTGGCGCTTTAATATTGTCTTTTTTCTCGCGAAATTTTAAGTTTTTGGCTTCACTAAAAGCAATTTTAAATTGATCAAAAGTAATTTGTTCAGTGTCGAGCATTCTCTGTAAAACCAAATCTTTACGACCTTTTTTATAAATTTTGTTTCCTTGTTCATTTTCATCATATTCATAATACCCCATTAATAAATCGCGGTGAGATCCGTAAGGTGAAAAAAGAGTTGGTCGTTGAGGAAGACTAGCCAAAACAGCTGATTCGGCAATTGTTAGGTTTCGCGAACTTTTTCCGAAAAATTTTCGCGCGGCCGCTTCAATTCCGTGAGCATTGCTTCCATAAGGGATTTTGTTCAAATACATTTCCAAAATTTCATCTTTGCTGTAAGTTAATTCCATTTTTATCGCTAACAAGATTTCATTATATTTTCTCAAAATGGTTTTTTCATTTGATAGAAACGAATTTTTAACCAATTGTTGAGTAATTGTTGATCCTCCACGAGCACTTCCAATACCGAAAAACCTATGCAAAACTGCTTTTATCAAAGCGGGAATATCAAATCCAAAATGATGATAAAATTGGTCATCTTCAATAGCAATAGTTGCTTTTTTTATCCAAGGCGATATTTCTTTTAGTGGAACATATTCGCGATTTTCATCACCGTGAATAATGTACAGAATATGTTCGGTTGGATTTTCTCCGAGATCTAGCGCTTTTCGGTCATAAATAATTGTTGACTGCGCGAAATTTAATTGACTGGCGTTTTTGACGCTAGGAAGGAAGAAAGTTGCGTAAATAGTGGAAAAAATCACAAACAAAAGAGCAAACCAAGCTGTAAATTTTAATATTTTTTTTCCCAATGATGATTTTTTCGCGGAATTAGAATATTTATTTAAATTATTCCATCGAGAACTTCGTGGTCGACGAGGACGAAAAGTTTTTATTTGCATTTATAAACCAGTGGATTTTCAAAAGAATTCTAGCCATTATGCGATTATTAGCAAATCTCGATTGTTTATGAGAATTCTTATTCCTGTTCATTTCTCCGCGAAATTTTTATATTTCCCTATCCCTGAGCGACGAATGTTTTTCAAATACCAGAAGTCGAACGGGTCTTCTGCTGGTTAAAAAAAAACGGAAGATCCTTCGATTCAATTTTA
>CAZYIR010000129.1:0-2496 GCA_964647165.1 uncultured Candidatus Peribacteria bacterium | reverse complement strand
TCAAAGAAAAATATGAAAAGAAAATGGAAGAATTTAAAAATACTTCAAGAGAAGTAGATGGCTTGATGGAAGCTTTAAAAATAGAAGTAGATAAATTCTAATCTCCGCGAAATTTTCGTCTATAAAAAAATCCAGGAACATAGTCCTAGATTACTGTAATGGTTGCGGAGGCAGGATTCGAACCTGCGACCTTTGGGTTATGAGCCCAACGAGCTACCACTGCTCTACTCCGCGGTGATTTTTTCTCATCATTGAGAAAAAGATTTAAATGGTGGGCACACCAGGACTTGAACCTGGGACCTCGTCCTTATCAGAGACGCGCTCTAACCAGCTGAGCTATGTGCCCGAAATTATAGAGAACTGACGAGAGTTTAGAAAAAACAAGCAAACTGTCAATTTCATTTTGAATAATTTTGTTAAAAATCCCGCGAAATTTTACTCCTCATCCTTCTTAAAACATTTCCACAACTTTTTTCCGGATTTTTTAATTTCCTCGGAACATTGTTGTCCTTTTTTCGTTTTTATTAATAAGGACATCACGGAAGCAATTGCTCCGCCAATGATTAGTCCTTTGATTAATCCGCCTTTTTTCTTGTCACTCATGTTTTTTATTTTAAGTAGTTGGTCAGGAAAGGCAATTTTTTCACTTTCCTTTGTTTCGCGCCTATAACGAAGGAGCGTTAGTAGAATCAAACTCTAGTCGAAGTTTTGCCCCAAATTTTTTCGCCCACGCCTCTAAAATATTGTTAAAGTTTTGCTCAATTTCTTTTTCTTCAAGTGTTTTTTCGCGGGATTTAAAGGTTAAATGGAAAGCTAAATTTTTTAAATCTTTTCCAAACTTTTCTTCATCAACGAAATCATCAAACAGTTCAATATCTGTTAAAAACTCAGAATTTTCCCGCGAAATTTTTATCAAATCTCCCACCAAAACTTTTTTATCAACCAAAATGGAAATATCTCGATGCACAGCAGGAAAATTAGACATTTTTTGATATTTCTTCTGTGAAATTCCCGCGAATTTTTGCAGTTTTTCAGTTTCTACTTCCGCAAAAACTATTGCCGAATTTTTCACCGAATTTTTCACCGGATGAATTACGGAAATGTATCCGATTTTTTCATTTCCCGCGAAAATTTCCGCGCAACGATACGGATGACAAAACGCTTCTAATTTTTCCGCAGGTCGAAAATCCAAATCTCTTTTTTTAATCCCCAAAAACTCACAAAGTTCCACTAAATTCGCTTTCATTTCATAGAACATTTTTTCGGTATCACCTTTTAATTTCGCGGAAAATAACGCCAGTTTTGCAATTTCATTTGTCGGCGCGTGGTAGGTTTTTCCTAATTCAAAGAAATTTACTTCTCCGTGTGCGCGTAATTCCGGTTTTAAGTGTCGCACGAAATTAGAAATCAAAGTTTGACGCAAAAATTTACATTCATCATTACTGGGATTATCAATTTGCACATATTCCGCGAAATTTTCGGTAAATTCAGGATCTTGCGGACCAACAAAAGACGAATGATAAACCTCCATCATTCCTTTGCTCGCCAAAAAACCGCGAATTTTCCAATCTTGTTTCCGCAACTCATTTTTTCGCGGAGGAGTTATAGGCAAAATTGGTAAAGTCGCTTTAATATTCGCGAATCCGTATAAACGGACAATTTCTTCAATCAAATCTTCAGCGATTTCAATATCTTTGGTCGCGCGCCAAGAGGGGATTACGACTTCCCAATTTTCCATCACTTTAAATCCGAGTGATTCCAAATTTTCGCGAATTTTTGCATCATCTAAATCCAGTCCAGACAAATTTCGAACATATTCAGGATCTAATTTAATTTTTTTCGTGGGATTTTGAATTGGGTATTCGTCAGTAATTCCGGTTTCCAATTTAGCGTCAGGACAAATTTCACTAACCATTTTTATCGCCGCCAAAAGTGCTGGTAAACATTGTTCCGCATCGAGGGATTTCTCATATCGCATTGAACTTTCCGAACGCAACCCCAGTCTTTGACTGGTTTTTCGGACGCTGGTCGGGCAAAAATTCGCGGACTCAAAAATGATTTCAGTCGTTTTTTCCGTTACGGCCGACTCCAGTCCGCCCATAATTCCCGCAATTGAAAGCACTTTTTCTTCGTCAGCAATAACAATGTCATCACTCGTTAATTCGTATTCTTCTTCATCAAGGGCAACAATTTTTTCTCCATTTTTTGCCTGACGAACAATAATTTTTCCGCGAATTTTTTCCGCATCAAAAACATGCATCGGTTGTCCCAGCCCCAATAAATTTAAATTCGTAATATCTACAATGTTTGAAATAGCGCGAGTTTCCAGATTTTCCAATAAAATTTGCGTTTCATATTTTGACGGCGCAACTTTTATCCCACTCATTCGCGCCGAACAAAATCGCCGACAATTTTCTGTTTGAATATCAACTTTAACTTGGGCGGACGAGTCAAGGTGTTTATTTGCATTTTTCGCGGAATTTTCAGTTTCCAGAT
>CAZYIR010000128.1:0-3821 GCA_964647165.1 uncultured Candidatus Peribacteria bacterium | reverse complement strand
TTCGCTTTTTTATCCTAAAATTACTTTGGTTACACAAAAAACAAAAAAACAAAAATGAATCCAGAATATATAGAATCATTTAAAAATTTCGCGGAATTTTTGTATAACCATTGGTGGCAAACTATTCTGATAATAGTTTTTTCTTGGATATTTCTACCTCTTTTACGCCGTTACATTCGTTTGTATTTTCATTGGGTCCCCAAAAATAAAAAACTAATTCATTTAAAGGTTGTTCTTCCGCGAAATGACTCTAAATTAGATAACGAAAAAAGAACCGATAAAGATTTCCATGAAGCTGTTGGAAAAATGGAGCAATTTTATCGGGCTATCCATGAAACACGAGATTTAAATCTTTATAATCAAATTGTAAAACGTTGGCTTTGGGGTGAACCTTATTTCTCTATGGAACTTCAATTTGAAGACAGACAAATGAGTTTCGTAATTGTTTGCGAAAAATACTATGAAAATATTCTGCAAAAAGAAATCACCAGTTTTTATCCTAACGCTGATATCCAACCAATTCCCCGCGAAAAAAGATTTAAATTGGATACTAAAGATAGCATTGTAAACGGATACTATCTCTATACTGCGGAAGATTTTTGGTATCCTATTCAGACTTACAAAAAAATTGAAGACGATGCTTTAAATGGCTTGGCAAATGCTTTTGCTAAGCTTTCTCCAGATGAAAAAGCTGTTATTCAGATAGTAATTCATCCACGCAGTCATAATTGGCGAAAAAAAGCCAAAGATGAAGGAACCAGACTATTTAAAGGAAAGAAAAAATCTCGCGGAATCCGTATCCCTATCATTACTCCTCTTTTGAGATTAATATTTTTACCATTTAAAATTCTGATTCGCGGATATGATCCCAAAACAGACAGTATTACCAATGCCCCCGGTGCAAATAGTGGTGATTCTTATGTGCGAATGCTAGCTTCGGAAGAAGAAGTCGCGAAATCTATCGGAGAAAAAGCTCTTCAATCTGGATTTAGCACTGTTATAAGGGTTCTGGCGAGTTCCAAAAGTGAAATTAGAACTTCGCAAATTCTTAATGGTTTATTTGTTGCTTTTAATATTTTTAAAGGAAAAGGAACTAATCGTTTTGAATATCGCCGAATTATACCTATTGATTCCCTAAATAAACCTTTTATTCTTGGGCATTTCAAAAAACGCTTGCCAGCTTTTTTTGAGATTGAATCAATTCTCTGTTCTGAAGAATTAGCAACTTTATTTCATTTTCCGGACGCCAGATATAATAAAATCCCAACTATTAAATGGCTAACTTATAAAGTACTGCCTCCTCCGCTAAATCTTCCCGAAAAAGGAATTATCCTCGGAAAATCAGTTTATCGGGGAGTCGAAAAATTCGTTAGATTTAAAAAAGAAGACCGAACTCGTCACCAATATGTTGTCGGAAAATCCGGTTCTGGTAAATCTGTCCTTCTGTGGAACCAAGCAATTCAAGATATTGCCAATGGAGAAGGTGTTTGCGTCGTTGATCCTCATGGAGACTTAATTGATGATGTTGCTTCCTGTGTTCCAAAAGAGCGTGTTAAAGATGTAATTTTATTTGATCCTGCCGATAAAGAACGTCCTATGGGATTAAATATCTTAGAAACAAAAAATGAAGATGAAAGAGATCGAGCTTCTCTGGATGCTATGGAAATTTTTATTAAGTTGTTTGGTAATGAAATATTTGGGCCGCGAATTCAACACTATTTTAGAAATGGATGTTTAACTTTAATGGCCGATGAAGAAGAAGGTGCGACTTTAATTGATATTCCGCGACTTTTTATTGATGATGATTTTCAAAGATATAAAGTTTCCAAATTAAAAAATCCAGTTGTGCGAGATTTCTGGCTAAACGAAATGGCTAAAACTGGACAACGAGAAAAACAAGAAATGATTCCGTATTTTACTTCCAAATTTGGTCCTTTTGTTACAAACACAACCATGCGTAACATTATTGGACAAACCAAATCAGCATTCAATATAGCCGACGCAATGAATTCGCGGAAAGTTGTTTTGATTAATCTTTCTAAAGGTAAAATCGGTGGAGTTAATGCTCAACTTTTAGGGTTAATCATCGTTAGTAAAATATCAATGGCTGCCATGGGACGAGCCAGTATGCCTGCCGAAGAAAGAAAAGATTTTTATCTTTATGTAGATGAATTTCAGAATTTTGCCAGTGATACTTTTGCTTCCATTTTATCCGAAGCGCGAAAATATCGCTTAAATTTAATTATGGCACACCAATATATCGCTCAGTTAACAGAAAGTCCTGGTGGAGTAAGTATTGGACAAAAAGATAGTAAAATTAAAGATGCTGTTTTCGGAAATGTTGGAACAATGATGAACTTCAAAGTTGGTGCTGAAGACGCTGAGTATTTTGAAAAAGAATACTCACCTCTTTTATCAGCTCAAGATATTCTTTCTATCGCGAACTATAAAGCTTATGTAAAACTTAATATTGATAATACTACCAGCCGACCTTTCTCTATTGAAACTCTTTACGACCCAAGTTTAAAAAACAAGAAAATACTGGAAATTGTGAAGAAATATTCGCGAATGAAATACGGTCGTCGAAAAGAATTTGTTGATGCTGAAATTGAAGCTCGAATGGGAATTGATACTATAAATCAAGTAGCTGAATCTGCTAAAGCTGACCCAACAGTTAATGATAATTTGTTGGGCGATACACCAATTCCAACTACAACAAGTGAAGAAGAAATTCACGCAAATTCTGGTCCATTGATGAATCATGTTGAACATCCCGGAGAAAATGCAATTTTTGATCCTCAAAGTATTCCTAAATCTGCTAAAAAAGAAGCTCCACCTCATGCAGTAACAGCCAATTCTCGCGAAAATATTAACGGTCAACCAACTCCTCCACCAGTAATTCCTGAAAAACCAAATACTCAGAATAAGTAGTCAAAAATCTCCCACCGCAGACACCATAGAGCGGGACGCGACACAAAAATTTCGCGGAAAACCTGTCTGTCGTCATTGCGAGGAAAATGTAGAGGCGCGATTTATCGCGTCTTTGATTATATGATTATAAACCATGTAAAGCGCCTCCCCCTTCCCGTCATTGCGAGGAGCGTAGCGACGACGCAATCTTCCTTACTGTTCATTTCTCCGCACTAATAAAAAAACTCCGCGAAATTTTTATATTTCCCTATCCCTGAGCGACAAATACTTTTTAAAAGCAAGAAGTCGAACGGGTCTTCCGCTGGCTCAAAAAAATAATTGATTTTTTCGCGGAAAACCTGTCTGTCGTCATTGCGAGAAGCGCAGCGACGACGCAATCTCCCCTATTGTTTATTTTAGCGCGGAAATTTCGCGGAAATGGAGATTGCCACGCTCAACAGGAAAAGAAACAACAAATCCGCTCGCAATGACGGTCGTTGTTTTTGTTTTTTTTCGCGGAAAACTCGCCTGTCGTCATTGCGAGGAGCGCAGCGACGAAGCAATCTCCCTTATTGTTCATTTTGTCGCGAAAAATTTCGCGGAAAACTACTGAATTTTAAATCCCGGAGGAGGCAAAATTGTTGCTTTTTGGTCAGGACGAATAATAAAGGCGGCATTATTTTTTGTTTCGCCTGGGACTGCATCTGGTGGACAACTATTATTAGCATTACCACAGTAGTAACGACGCACATAGTGCAGGTCATAACGCTGAGCTAGACTTTCATCAGTTGTTTCACCCCACGGTGTATAATCTAAAGTTCCTCCGCTATCAGTTCCCCGCAAAGATCCTCCCAGAGTATTTCGCGAAAGAAGTGAGCCCTCTAACAGTAGCTGCTTAAGCTGCTTACCAC
>CAZYIR010000127.1:0-5457 GCA_964647165.1 uncultured Candidatus Peribacteria bacterium | reverse complement strand
TTTCCTCATTTAAAAAATACAAACTGATTGTTCGTCCATAATTCAGAACATCTAAAGTATTATTTTCTTTATTGAAAAAAATAAACACATTTGATCCTGGATAACGCAGAACTAAATCCCGTATTTTTAAATAATTTATTTCTTGGTTGTCGTCGTCAAAAAAACTCCCACTCAAAAACATTTTTCCCGCGAAAATTTCGCGAGAATTTTCTGTTATTTCCACCTGACTGTTTTCAAAAACTCGCAACAATTCCCCGTAATCTGTAATTATATCGTAATAATCAGCATCAGGATAATGCCTTTCTCCGGTCAAAGTAAAAGGATTTTTCTCTAAAAAAGAAAGCTTGGCATACTTTGAATATTCTGAAAAAACGGCTCCTGAAAAAATCAATACAGCCAATCCTGTCCCGATAACATATTGCCAAAACTTCATTTTTGATTTTGTTTTCCTAATATTATTGCATAAACGCAATACACGCAAGCGATGTTACAAATTTTTCGCGAATTTTCTAAAAAAAACAATTGAAATTATTTGTAAAACAATCATAATAATCAAGAAATGAAAGGAATAATTTTAGCGGGCGGAACTGGTTCACGATTGTATCCAAGTACAAAAGTAACAAATAAACACCTAATTCCGGTATTTGATCGGCCAATGATTATGTATCCGATTCAAACTTTAAAAAATTCCGGAATCCGCGAAATTTTAATTATTACTTCCGCCAACAATGCCGGTGATTTTTTGCGTTTATTAGGTTCAGGGAAAGAATATGGAGTTAATTTAACTTATAAAATTCAAGACGGTTCTGGAGGAATAGCCCAAGCTTTAAGTTTAGCTGAAAATTTCGCGGGAAATGAAAATATCGCGGTAATTTTGGGAGATAATATTTTTGAAACCGATTTCACGGAAGATATTTTCAATTTTAAATCTGGAGCGCGAATTTTTATTAAACATGTTGATGATCCCGAAAGATTTGGAGTAGTGGAAATTGATGAAGCTGGAATTGTCCGTTCTATTGAAGAAAAACCAACTCTTCCCAAATCTAATTTTGTACAAACCGGATTATTCTTGTATGACAATAAAGTTTTTGATTATATAAAGAACCTGCAACCATCCAAGCGTGGTGAATTTGAAATAACCGATGTTAATAAAATTTATCTGGAGAACAAAAAATTAAGTGCTAGTAGAGTTGATGGTATGTGGATTGATGCTGGAACACATGAAAGTCTTTTAGAAGCTTCGATTCTGGCACAAGAAGCTTTTGATCCGGCAAAAATTAAAGAAATGCGCGCCCAAAAAGCCCTTAAACGAGCTGCTCGCGAAAATAAATTGGTTACAGCTGGTTTGGTAGTTCAAAATTCCGCGAAATACATTATCCCCGCCTTGGAATCACTTCTAAATCAAGATTATGAAAACTTGGAAATAGTTATTTTTGATAATAACTCCTCTGATGAAACTTTGGAACTAGTTCGAGAAAATTTCGCGGAAATAAAAATAATTGAATCAGCTAAGAATGTGGGGTTTGCTAAAGGACATAATACTATTTTGGCTCAAAGTGAAGCAGATTTCTATGCTTGCTTGAATATCGATATGATTTTTGAACCAAATTTCATCTCCGAACTGGTTAAAGCTATTGAAGAAAAACCTGTTTATGGAGCAGCTGGGGGAAAAATTAAATATTGGGATTTTTCTGCATTTGAAAAAGGGGCAAGTTCATTTGGTAAAACAAATTTCATTGATACTGTCGGTTTAAAAATTTTAAAGTCACATCGTTTTGAAGACATTGGTCAAGGAGAAATGGATTACGGGCAATTTGATAAATCCCGCGAAATTTTTGGTGTTTCCGGAGCTGCTGTTTTATACAGACGAAAAAGTCTGGAGGATGTTGCTTTTGTAAACGATCTGGAAGA
Organism: uncultured Candidatus Peribacteria bacterium; assembly: GCA_964647165.1. GTDB lineage: Bacteria > Patescibacteriota > Gracilibacteria > UBA4473 > UBA4473 > JALVIB01. The sequence continues at coordinate 3,546 of CAZYIR010000127.1, read as the reverse complement.
AAAAGAATATTTTGATGAATCTATGTTCATGTATAAGGAAGATGTTGATCTAGCTTATCGTTTACAATGGGCGGGCTGGAAAACAAATTACAATCCAAAGGCTGTTGCTTATCATGATCGAACCATAAGTTTTCGCGGAAAAAATGCTTTGGAAATTATTAAAAACCGAATTAAAAAACCTAAAGAAGTTAATCGCCGTTCTTACTTAAATCATCGTGTTTTGTTGCAAAAAAACTTCTCTAAAGCTTTTTCTTCGGATATAAAGAACGCCACCTCTTGGTATAATCTAAAAGTTTTTCTCTATATTTTGGTTTTTGAAACAGAACTTTTAGGGGTTTGGTGGAATATCTTTAAAATGCGTAATCGTATTCGTAAATGGCGAAAAAAAATGCCTCGCCGGGTTAGCGAAAAAGAAATTGAACGATTTATGCACGAATAAAACTTACTCTATAATTCTAAAGTAATTTGTCCTGTCGTTTTTTTCTTTTTATTTGCGAACAAATTTAAATGTTCAAAAGCTCGATCCGTTGCCACTCGCCCACGAGGAGTTTTTTGAATAAAACCCTCACGAATTAAAAAAGGTTCAATAACTTCTTCTATAGTTCGATCATCCTCTCCAATTGCTGCAGAAAGAGTAGAAACACCAGTTGGACCTCCCGCGAATTTTTCACATAAAGTTTTTAAATATTCTTGGTCTCCCCGATCCAAACCACAAGTATCAATTGAAAGACTTCTAAGACTTGACCTAGCAATTTCAACCGTAATCTTCCCTTGATGTTCAATTTCAGCAAAATCTCTTACTCTTCGCAGAAGCCGATTTGCTATTCTCGGTGTTAAACGCGAACTGTGAGCCAATAGTTCACTAGCTTGATCTTCTATTTCTATTTGTAAAATTTTCGCGGAACGATTAATAATTTGTTTAATATCTGTTGGTGAATAATACTGTAGTTTTTCAACATGACCGAAACGATCTCGCAGTGGTCCTGATAACAAGGAAACTAAAGTTGTCGCTCCCAATAAAGTAAATTTGGGAACTTCTATTCGCATTGTTCTAGCTGATGGACCTTTTCCGATAACCAAATCTATCGCGAAATCTTCCATTGCCGTATATAAAATTTCTTCTACCGGTAAACGCAAACGATGAATTTCATCGATAAATAAAAAATCATTTTCTTTTAGATTGGTCAGAATAGCCGCTAAATCACCCGGTTTTTCCAAAGCCGGCCCTGAAGTTATCTTTAAATTAGCTCCCATTTCTTGTGCCAAAATTCCAGCCAAAGTCGTTTTTCCCAATCCCGGTGGCCCATAAAACAAAGTATGATCAAGCGTTTCTCCTCGATTTTTCGCTGCTTGAATAAAAACACGCATATTTCGTTTAACATCAGCCTGTCCGATAAAATTATCAAAATCTCGCGGACGCAAAGAATTTTCAAACTTGTCATCACCAAAACTTTCAGCCGCAACTACTGTATTTTTCTTTTTTTTAGTTGAAGAAAACGATTTATCTTCTTGAATACTCATCATATTTAGTCTGACACAATCCCGCGAAATTTTCAACTTTTCAACACTATTTTAAATGCCAATACAAAAATTAATAATAGAAATAGTTAAATTAAACTTCTTTGCTCTCACACCACAGCAATATTATTTACTAATCTTTCAAAATCTGTTCCATTTGATGCGCAATTCGTAAAGCACGATCTTCTTGTCTTGTAGGGCAAATTATTTGTATTCCAATAGGCAAATTTTCGCGAGAATTCCCGATCGGCACCGCTATCCCACAATGTTCAGTTAAACAAGAAGGAGCCAATAAAGCATCTTCTAAATACATTTCCAAAGGATTTTCTGATTTTTCGCCAATTTTAAAGGCTGGGGTTGGGGAAATTGGCGCTAAAATTGCGTCAACTTCTTCAAAACTGCGCGAAAAATCATCACGAATCAAAGTACGCACTTGTTGGGCTTTTTTATAAAATTTATCTGAATATCCAGCTGATAAAACATAAGTTCCAATCAAAATTCGGCGTTTCACTTCATCTCCTAAAAATTTTTCGCGAGAATTAGTAAAAATTTCTTCAATATTTTCCGCGTTTTCTGCAACCTGTCCAAAACGAATTCCATCATATCGCGCCATATTCGCGGAAATTTCAGCCGGTGCAATAATATAATAAACTGGGATAGCGTATTTAGTATGAGGTAAAGAAATTTCCACCAAATTAACACCTAAATCTTCCAATATTTTTTTCGCGGAACTAAAAACAGTCATCACATCTGTTGAAATTTCACCAGACAAATACTCTTTGGGAATTCCAATCGTCATTCCTGAAATGGAGCGATTTAAATCTTTTACAAAATCCAAATTTCCGTCAGGTAAAGTGGTTGAATCATGAATATCATTTCCCGCAATAACTTCCATAATCATCGCACAATCTTCCGCTGTTTTCGCCATTGGACCAATTGTGTCTAAACTTGAAGCCATTGGAATAGTTCCGTATCGTGAAACCCGACCGTAAGAAACTTTCAAACCTGAAATACCGCAAAAATTCGCGGGACAACGGATTGATCCTCCAGTTTCCGTCCCAATTGTTCCGGCACAAAAATTCGCGGCAATTGCAGCCGCCGGTCCACCAGAACTTCCTCCCGCCACTCGAGAAGTATCGTGCGGATTTTTTACCACTCCGTACGCGGAATTTTCCGTACTTGCCCCCATAGTAAATTCGTCAGTATTCAGTTTTCCAAGTAAAACTACACCAGCGTCTTTTAATTTTTTCCAAACAGTCGCGTCGTAAGATGGGATAAAATTGTCTAAAATTTTGGAAGCGGAAGTCGTCCGAATTCCTTTCGTGCAAATACAATCTTTCAACGCAAACGGCATTCCGTCGAGCGGTGAAAGCAAAGAATTATTTTGGAATCTGGCGTCTGCGGCGTCTGCCATTTCTCGCGCCTCGTCAAAAGTTCGCGTAATAAAAGCGTTAATTTCGTCATCTCTTGCTTCAATATTTTGAATAAACGCCTCCGTAATTTCGCGGGAAGTTATTTCCCCGTTTTGAAAAAGTTTTGATAACTCGGCAAGCGTTTTGGTGGTTAAATCTGTCATTTTTATCAATTAAAAGTTTTTTGTTTTCTTCTGAGGAAAAATCCTGATGAGATTTTATTTCTAAAATCCCGCGAAATTTACATAATCCGCGGAATTACAATCGAATTTTCGCGAATTTTATGCGGAGAACACTGGATTAATTCTCTCTCTGTTTCACATGGTTCAATTTCGTCTTCACGGTAAATGTTTTCCAAACCGGTTGTCTGATGAGTTTCCGCCACTCCTTTCGTGTTCACTTCGTTAAGCTGGGAAACAAATTCCAAAATACTATCCAGTTGTGGAGTAAGTTTTTTTAATTCCTCATCAGAAAGTTTCAATTTCGCGAGTTGAGCGAGATGTCGAAGTTCGTCTTGGGTTATCATCTTGGCGGATAAAAAAATCAGTTAAATTCTAACTGATTTTTTTGTTTAATGGAAAAATTTCGCGGAAAATTGTTGTAAAAATATAGTTTT
>CAZYIR010000126.1:0-5464 GCA_964647165.1 uncultured Candidatus Peribacteria bacterium | reverse complement strand
TGGTTTTCTGATTTATGGGACGGACTGGATTATGGACGAGATTTTGATTTTTCAAAAAGCTTTTTCCAAAATTTCGCGGAACTACAAGCCGAAATTCCGCGCGCAGCGACCGTCACAATCGGAAATGAAAACTGCGAATTTACTACCGGGACAGGATATTGCCGAAATTGTTATTTGATAAATTCCTCGGAATACGCTGAAGATTGCATGTATTCCAAATTAATTCAAAAAGGACGCGACATCGTGGATTCATCGTATATTTACAACAGCGAACTTTTGTATGAGTGTTTTAACGCGACCAATTGTTTCGATTCACGATATTTGCAGAATTGTAAAAACTGTACAGATTCTTGGTTTTGTAAAAATTGTATCGGTTGTTCAAATTGTTTCGGGTGTGTAAATTTAAGACAAAAACAATATTATTTTCTCAATAAAAAACTAACAAAAGAAGAATACGAGAAAAAAATCGCGGAATTGCAATTACAAAAAAGATCATCTTTAAATAATCTCCGCGAAAATTTCCTTAAATTTACCAAAAAGTTTCCACACAAATATGCCGAAATACAAAACTGCGAAAATTGTACCGGAGATTATATTTTGGATTCCAAAAACTGTCGTGATTGTTATGATTTAGAAAAAAGTGAAGATTGCTGGATGGTTTGGGTCGGAGGTGGAAATAAAGATGTTTATGACTGTTCGAATATGTATGTCAAAGCTGAACTTTGTTTGGAAACTTTGGGTGTGATAAATACTTTCAATACAAATTTTTGTCTGTATGTTTTTAACAGTAATGATCTGTGGTACTGCGAACAATGTTTTAGTTGTAAAAATTGTTTTGGGTGCGTGGGGTTACGAAATAAAGAGTACTGTATTTTAAATAAACAATATTCCAAAGAAGAATATGAACAAAAAGTCGCGGAAATTATTGAGCATATGATAAAAGAAAAATCTTGGGGAGAATTTTTCCCTATAGAGATGTCGCCGTTTCCGTATGAGGAAACTTTGGCAAATTATTATTTTCCAAATTCCTCTCAGCCCAAATTTGGTACAAATTCAAAATCATTAAGTCCAAACTTAAAGGATTTGCCAGATGAAATATCAAAAACCGATGACTCAATTTCCCGCGAAATTTTGAACTGTTCCACTTGTACAAAGAAATATAAAATTCAACCGGCAGAATTGCGTTTTTATCGGAAAATGAATTTACCGATTCCTGTAAAATGCGCCGATTGTCGTCATGAAGAAAGAATGAAATTAAGAAATCCGCGAAAATTATATTCTCGCCAATGCGCTAAATGTTCAGCCCAAATACAATCAACTTTCTCTCCAAACCAACCAGAAATAATTTACTGTGAAAACTGTTTTCTAAATTGTTTAGACTAAAATTTCGCGGAATTTTCCCCTCAATTCAAAAAGATTTTTCAAAAAAATCTGCTAAAATTTTTTCGTTATGGAAATAATCTATAAAGCAAGTAAACGAGCCAAAAATGTCCGAATAAAAATTAATTTTGCAGGAAAAGTAGAAGTTGTTTATCCCGCGAAATTTTTACTCGGTGGGGAAAAAGCGGCCAAATTGTACGCGGAAAAGTTTGTCGCACAGAAATCAGATTGGATTGAGAAACAGTTGGCTAAAATTTCGCGGAAAAATATTAATCCGGTTTTACAGATAGATTCTCGTGAACATTTTCTAATTCATAAAGAGCAAGCGCTGGATTTTGTCACCGAACGCGTGGAGTTTTGGAATAAAAAATATGGTTTCAAATATAATGAAATTCGCGTAAAAAAATTAAAAAGCAATTGGGGGACTTGTTCTTCGCGAAAAATTTTAACTTTCAACTATAAAATTCTGTTTCTCGCGCCACACGTCGCAGATTACATTATTGTTCACGAACTTTGCCATCTAAAAGAAATGAATCATTCCGCGAAATTTTGGAATCTTGTTAAAAAAGAAATTCCTAATGCACGAGAACTTCATAAAAATATTGGTGCTTTGAAATAGAATTACGATCAGGGAACACTGTTCCCGCCTGTCGCCATAAATCGTCTTCCGAAACTTTGCTCACAAGCTCCAGCCGGGGTTGGATTATTTCTGGTGGAGGTGGCCGGACTCGAACCGGCGTCCAAAGAGGAAGACAAGATCCTTCTACGCTGATAGTCTCACTTATTTTACGTTTTAGAAGCTATAAAGTGAAACCAAAAACCTCTAAAACGCGCGAAAAATTTCCCCAATAAATCTCGCGAATTTTTATTGAGTAAGGTCTTTAAATAAAGCTAGAAACCGTTAGACCAAAATTTCTAACTACACGCGAGCAAATCGGCTCAAGCGCGATTTGGTAAATTTGATTAAACTAAGCCGCAAAAGCGTAAGCTCGACGGAATTTGTTTAAACCAAAATGATTTCGTAAGTTTGCACTTATTTATTTGTTAGGTTGGATCTTCCGGCAAACCTAACCTGCCGTCAACGCCAGATATTGCCTTCGATTCTCTCTGTCGAAACCTAGCACCCCCGAAATATTCAAAGAACAGGTCGACATTATGCCACTTCAAATCAATTAAGTCAACTGTTCAACTTCAGAAATTCCGCGAATTTTTCTCAAATTTTTAATCAAAATTGAAAGCTCTTTATCTGAATTAATCATTAATTCAAAAATTAAGGAAGCATTTTTGTCCAAAACCTTACTCTCATATTTAACATTTTTGATGTTAATTCCCAAATTAGCTATTTCGATAGTGCAATCACGCAAAATTCCTACTCTACGAGTACTGGTAACTATTCTAATTTTAGCTAATTTTTGATAAACAGCTTCAAAAAATCTTTCCGGATCAAGATTTGCCAATTCCTCACAATCTGCTTCATGAATTATAAATCTTATTCCGCGAGATTTATAAGCAATCAAATTCTTCCCGATTCCCGGATTACAACAAGCGGCAAATTTATAACTTAACCCGGTGGTACTCCCTATGACCAATTCCGGTTTTGAATTTATTTTATTAATTTTTCGCGGAACTTCAGAGGTAAACCTTGGAGATAGTAATTTTTTCGCGGAAGAATTTGATTTAAAAGAAGGAATCGGAATTCCTGCTTTGCGTAATTTACTTTGAATTTTATCACGAGCACTAACCGATTTAATAAATTTCAACCAATGAGGATTTGGCAGTTTCCCTTTTTTGGTAATAATCTTAACTACATCTCCGTTTTTTAACTGATGATTTAAAGGTTTAATAACACCATTAACAATCGCCCCAACACAAGTATCACCAATATCCGAATGAATAGCATACGCGAAATCTACAGGCGTACCTCCTTTGGGTAAAAATTTAATATCCCCTTGTGGAGTAAAAACATGAACTTTTTTTTCCAAAATTGATTGAGAAACTTGTTCAAAAAACTCTTCCGCAGAAGCCGGTTCCAAATAAGAAATTTTATTTGGAATCCAGGCCATTTTTTCAACATATTCCTTGTTAAATTTAGAGTGCCCCAGCTTTTTATAAACCCAGTGAGCGGCCGGTCCTCTTTCTGCGTCAAGATGCATTGCTTGTGTTCGAATTTGAATTTCAATTGGTAATTTTGATTGTCCTAACCCCAAAACCGTCGTATGTAACGATTGATATCCGTTTGCTTTAGGAACAGAAATATAATCTTTAAATCTTCCCGGAATAGGACGCCAATAACGATGAAAAATACCTAAAGCTCTATAACAATCCGCATTTGTTCGAACAATCATTCTTAATCCCAACAAATCAAAAATTTCATCAACATGATTCAATTTTTTGCGTTTTATTTTTTTATAAACCGAATAAATGGTTTTTTCACGCCCGGATAACTCAATAATTTCATCCAAAAAATCTTCCTTTTGAGCAACTTTTAAAATTTCTTTACGAGCTTGCTTAATAAATTTTTCGCGAACTTTTCTAGTTTCGGCAATTTCCTGCTTTAGTCGTTTATAATCTTCCGGATATAATACTCGAAAACACTCTGTTTCTATTTCTTTTTTAAATTCAAATAATCCTAATTTACTGGCTACCGGAGCATAAATTTCTAAAGATTCTGTGGCAATTCTTTCTTGTTTTTCCTGACGAACATGATGTAATGTTTTTAAATTATGAATACGATCTGCCAACTTAATAAAAATAACTCGAATATCTTTCCCCATTGCAATAAATAATTTCTGAAAATTTTCAAACTTCTTTTGTCCCACTTCTTTTTGCAAACGAATTTTCGCGACTTTTTCTACTCCCTCACACAAAAATCTAATATCATCACCGAATTCTTTTTCAATATCTTCCGCTGTAATGGGAGTGTCCTCAATTACATCGTGCAATAAACAAGCTGCCACAGTTTCCACATCAGGATTAATGGAAAGTAAAATTTTAGTGGCAGCAATCGGGTGAATAAAATATGGTTCCCCCGAATATCGTTTTTGATTCTGATGTGCTTTTTCCGCATACCAAAAGGCTTTTTCAATAATTTTTTCTTGTCTTTTTGATAATTTCGGATAATACTCTCGAATTTTCGCGAGAATTTCTTGTAAATCTTGAACAAAATTAAAATTTTCCATTTGGTAAACTGAATTATGACAGAGAACTCCTTTCTTGTCTAGAATAAACCGTTTCCGCGAAATTTACTGTAAAGGATTATAAATAAAAGCGGTAATTTTATCTGTAAACCGTTTAAATTCCTTAATAAAACTAATCAAATTAGGAACAAAGTATTGATTAGCACGAACTTCCAAGGCACGAAATTTTTCGCGAAAAGCTCCTCTGGTCTTTCGTCTTTGGTTTTCCAAAACAGCTGTTTTAATTTTGGTTTTATCTATTTCCCAAATATTTTCGGCTGTTTTTTTACACCAAGTGCTTTGATAATTATTTTCCTTAAAATTTTTATTAGTATCGCATTCATTTAACATAATCTGACAAGATTTTTCCAAACAAAGTTTATGTAATCTTAATTCATAAATCCCTTTTTTAGATAACCAATTGGGGTTGGAAACATTGTCTCGTAAAATTTTATTAACAATTTCCTGATCAAAATAACCTAATTCCACTTCAAAAACGTTTTTAGCTGATAACTCTAAAAATTTATCAGCTGAACAGTTGGGATTTTCTTTAATTTTTTGGATAATTTCTTCTTCTCGCGGACAAACCAGCATTTCAGGATTTGCAAAAACCTGATTAAAAATAACTATACCACTAATCAAAAATAATATTTTTTTCATTTTTTAAATTCTAACAGTATTGCGAATTCTCCGCGAAATTTTATAAAAGTTTTTTAATAATTTTGAAGATGGTTTCGCTTGTTTTTTCCCATAATTTCAGGTATAATGTCCTGATTTTTATAAAAAAATATGAAAAAACGATTTATCGGACTCCTATCAGGAATTATTTCGGCTTTATCTTTAGCCTTTATTTACGACAAATACTTAAAAACAAAACTAAATCATCAAATTTTAAAAACCAAAGCAAT
>CAZYIR010000125.1:0-7248 GCA_964647165.1 uncultured Candidatus Peribacteria bacterium | reverse complement strand
GCGAAAAAAAACAAACAATAAAAAATTAAGTTCAAATTAAACTTAAAATTTTTATAAATTATTTAAAACAACTAAATCATCATATAAACCAGCAAAACGATACAGACGATAAAGATATTTTTTTATCGACGGTGGAAAATTGGCTTTATCAATATTTATATCAAGTGGAGAAATAATGTTATTAACTTGTTCAGCAACTTTTTGATAGATTCCTTCGCGAATTTTTTCGCGAATGTCTTGAGGAACTCCTCTTTTTAGCATGTTAAAAACTTTGTGTGCAGTTTTATCATCAGCCGAGAAAAGCAATTCTAAAATTCCGGGAACAGCATGCTTGTCACCAAATTTAGCGCGAGCAATTAGAGAGTGAAGTCTTATTTCTAAATTCTCTTCTCGCGAAAATTGATATAATTTACTCAAACTATCACGATCACGAACTTCTCCTGTTGCATAAATTCCAGCTATTTGTTCTTCTTGAACAGAAGAATTAAGAAAATTGTCCAAAATTTCGCGGAGTTTCTCTTGATTACTAAATTTCCAAAGAGATATCAAAGCATGGCTTCTAACTCGTGGAGACGAATGTTGTAAATATGGTTCCACAAAAGTCACAATGTCTGGATCTTCGAATATAGCGCACGATCTCAAACAAATTGCTTGTAGTTTTTCGTCGCGAGAATTCATAATTTTATGAAAAAACGGAACAATTTCTTCCGCCGGAAGATGCTGAAAGATGTTCATCACTACCACTTTTTTAAAATAAGAAGATTGAGCCGAATCAAACAATTTTTGCAAAACATTAATTAGTTTATAACGCATAAAATGCCTATTTTGTGAATATTCTCTCAGGTTTTTTATTTTTAACATTGATTCTAAAACGCAAGTTTTGATATCAACATTTTCAGTCGGGTCTTCTAAAATTTGAATATAAGGATGAATAACTTCAATTTTATTTATTTTAGTTAAAGTTTCCGCGATTTTTTCTCTTAAAATTTGAGGATGACCAGTCTTTTTTAATTCGTCAGCCAGTAATTTATGCGCTTGTTTATGCCCACTTTGTCCCAGAACTTCAATGGCTCGTATTTTTTGCGAAAGGTTGTTTGCTTCCGCGAAATTTTTCTTGGCAAATGAGGTTCGAGAATGATGTAAAAAAGTTGAAACAATAAAAGTTATAGCTGCTAAAATACTGATTATTAACGGTAAAAAGCTTAATATTTGTAAAACCTTAAACAAGGAGACGATTAAAACTCCCAAAATAATTCCCAATGGCAAAAGCATTCCTTCTACAATATGACGCAAAAATTCGCGCATTTTTTCCTTCACCGAATAAAAGGATAAATGATAACCGGATACAAATAAAGAATGAAAACCGTGTTCAAATCCGCGTACAAAATTAATTGGGGAATGTCCGCGAAAAATAAAAGTCATAGTTATCAGCAAAAATCCAGCAAAATAAATATTAATAGCGCGCACAAGTCCCCATTTTTGTAAAACCCAAGGAGTTGCAAAAAACTGAACTAATAAAGCCAATATACCAAAAACCAAACTTAGACCGGTTAAATCATGAAGAAGTGTTTCATGGGCAAAAAATTTCGCGGAAGTTTTCTTTAATTCCGTTTTTGCCAAATCAGCTATTTCAACAGCTCCTTCTTTAATATCATTCCAGATATTTGCTTGTAAAAAATTTGCTTGTAGAGAAATTTTCGCGGAAGGTTGTTCAAAGTTTGCATCAAGATTACGAATAAATTCAAATTCAGTTACCGTGTATAAAACAGATTGAAGTAAAATTACAACTAATAAGTATTTTAAAAACTTAGTTTTGCGAAATTCCGCGAAAAATTTCTTAAAAGAATTTCCATGGTGTTCATAAGGATCTTTTTTGATATATAAATGGGGGATTTTTTTCAATATTTGCGATTCACTGATTAACATTATTCCCATTAAAAGAAGTGGAATAAGCCAAATAAAAATTAAATCTTGGGCCATAATGCTTGGGAAAGTATTCAAAACAAAAAGAATAATTCCAGACATTATGACTAATCCCAAAGTTAAGGCAGAATCAATGAATGGAATGGCTTGTTCCGCTTGTAAAGGTGAAAAAAGAGATTCAGTTTTTCGTATTAAACCAATTTTTAAACGAGGATAAAGTAAGTCTTTTGCTAAAATAGCCAAAAATAAAAATTCAATTTGATTATTTTTCCCGTGTCGTAAGAAAAAACCAGTACTGATAAGTAAAAAAATTATCCCAACCGTCCAAACCAAAACTCGCGAAATTTCCACTTTTTTTAAAAAGAAATGAGATAATAAACTTCCCAAAAACATCAATCCTGCTTCTAATAAAAACAACCATAATAGATTTTGGATACCGAAAAATTCAATGAAAAGGGAAGTTGTTGTAATCCAAGCCAATATAAAACCAGCTTGATAAAAAAATGTTAAAATCCACATAAAACCTACGCGGGATCGCATATTAATCGGGATTTTTACAGGATTGACAATGTTATTGTTCATTTTTATTTAATGTTTTTGTCTTTACAACATGAGATTATAACATAAAATATACAAAAAAACAACTGTCTTTTTTGTAAATAAAATTTCGCGGAAAAAAGGTTTTATTTCCTTGAAATACCTTAAAAACCAAAGAAATAGTTTGTTTTTTTCGATTTCAAAATTAGTTGCAATTAAAATAAAAATTATAAATAGAAAAAAACTTACAAAATCGTTTGACATTTTAAAATGCTTAGACAAAATATTTTGGAAAATTTTTTAATAGGATTTCCGATGACAGATAACTTTTTGGCACAAATCAAAGAAACCGAACAAAAAGTGGCGGATATGATTAGTAAAGCGCAAAAAAAGAAACAGGATGATTTTGTTAAGTTTAAACAAAACTTATTAAAACAAAAAGAACAAGATTTACAAGCGGCGCAGGAGAAAATTCGCCAAGAACTGCAAAAATCTAAACTTGAAGCTCGCAAGAAATATGAAGAAAAAATCGCGGAAAAGGAAGTAGAAATAAAGAAGTTTGAGTCAGAAAAAATAAATATGATTGATGGCTTGATGGGAGAGGCTGAAAATTTATTTTTATCTCTTATTTAACAAATGGCAAAAGTTGAATTGCAAAAAATTCGCGTTGTTGGACTGAAAGGACATTACGAAGTTCTGATGAAGGAGTTGCAGAGAAAAGGAGTAATGCATATTAAAAATAATCCGAATTTTTTCGAGGAATCCAAAGACCCGTTAATGCCTTCGCGAGTAGATGATTTTGATTTGGCAAATGTTGAATTTGCAATTAATTTTTTAGCTCCTTATGCGCCGACAAAGGGAAAGATGGAATCGATATTAACTGGTGGAAAATTAATTATGACTGAAAAAGAAGCTCGCGAAAAATTTGAAAAAATTGAGCCAAAATTATCAAACATTATAAAAGAGTGTGGAGAACTGGAAGAAGGCTTTGTGCGTTCTAATAATGAAATATTACAAAATAATAAAAAAATAGCTAAATTGGAAAATTTCGCGGAGTATCGTTATGAGATAGGTAAAAATATGGAAACAGAGAAAACGAAAACTGTTGTGGGGAAGATCTCGGCAAATAGAAAAAAAGATTTTTTAGAAAAAATTGCTCGAAAAACAAACTTAGTTGATATAGAAATTTTTAATGCTAACAAAAGAGATGTTTATTTTCGGTTAACTTATGTTAAGGATTTTGTATCAGAAATAGAGTCAATTTTGTCACAATATAATTTTCAAGAACTGGATTTATCAGTAGATTTCGCGGAGTTTTCCGGGGAAAAACCAGCCGATGTTATTCTTCATTTAAAAGAAAAAAATCAAGAATTGAAAAAAGGAATAAAAGATGGTGAGAAACGAAGAAAGGAATTGGCTAAAGGGTTAGATGACTTAAAGCTGGCCTACGATTTCTATACTTGGCGAAGAGATAAAGATGAAGTTAAGAAAAATGTTTATGCATCAGAACGGTTGTTTGCTTTTGAGGCATGGATGCCCAAAAACAAATATTCAGCGATGGAACATTGGATTAAACAAGTTTTTGTAGGGGAGGTAATTATTGAAAAAATACAAAAGGAGAAAGATGAAAAAGAACCGTCTTTATTGAAAAATTCAGGTCCCGCGAAATCTTTTGAATTAATTACAGAGATGTATGGGTCACCAAGTGAGCAGGATATTGATCCGACACCGGGTTTAACTCCGTTTTTTATCGCTTTCTTTGGGATTTGTTTATCTGATACGGGGTACGGATTAATCTTGTTTTTAATTGCCAGCTTCTTTTTACTTTTTGGAAAATTTTCCAAAGAAGCAAGAACATCTTTATGGATGATTTTCTTCTTAGGGGTTTCAGCATTTATTGGGGGAGTTCTCTTAGGAGGACATTTTGGTATGACACCAGAACAAGCTCCAGCTTTTTTAACTACAATAAATTCTGCTGGAGAAACGGTTTTTCGCGGACAGATTTTAGACCCAATGAAAGGAACGGGGGCAATGACTTTTCTGTTGGCAACATTTGCAATTGGTTTGATTCAGTTATTGTTTGGATTGGTTATGGATTTTATTAAGAATATTTCTCTTAAAAAATATGTGGCCGCCTTTGCGGATTCGGCAGCTTGGTTTTTCTTTATTTTATTTTTAACTGGATGGGCTTTAGCTGATAAAGTTGGGTTGCCTAAAAATATTATGTATTACTTGTTATTAACTATGACTGGAGTGTTGGTTTTGACTCAGGGACGCGAAAAAACACATAAAAATCCAATTGTTGCGATAATTTTAAAACTAGTATTTGGAATTCTTGGGTTATACGGAATTATGGACTATGTTTCGAATATGTTGAGTTATTCTCGATTGATGGCTTTGGGGTTGTCTACCGGTATTATTGGGGCGGCGATGAATATGACAGCTGCCGTTTTAGGTGATATGATTCCCGGAGCAGTAGGAATTATTGTTATGATTGCTTTCTTGATTTTTGGTCATTCTATTAATTTTGGACTATCGACAATGGGGGCATTTATTCATACAATGCGTTTACAATTTATTGAATTTTTTGGTGTATTTTATAATGGTGGTGCAGAAGCTTTTAAACCATTTGCACGCATCAAAAAATATTTATTATTTCGTTCCTAATTTTTAAAATTTATATATTTTTTAACCAATTTAAAAATGGAAAACACAACAACATTAGCTACATCAATTGACTGGGGACTTATCCTGTCTTTACTGGGAGCTTTCTCAGCAGTAGTCTTGGCTGGTATGGGATCAAGTCTTGGTATTCGTACCGCTGGACAAAAAGCCGCTGGCGTATTGGCGGAAAAACCAAACATGTTTGGTTCATTAGTGACAATGGTGGTTTTGCCTGGTTCACAAGGTATTTATGGTTTGCTTATTGCTATTATGATTTTAAATAAAATCGGAGCTATGGCTGGTAAAGTTGTAGATTTAACAATTGGTAACGGATTGGCATTTTTAATTGCTGGAATTATTATTGGTCTTTTGGGGTTGGTAACTGCTATTTATCAAGCTAAAGTAGTAGCCTCTTCTATTGCTGGATTAGCAAAAGACGAATCAATTTTCGGTGGAGCAATTACTATGTCAGTGCTTATCGAAACTTACGCGATTTTTGGTCTATTGATCTCAATTTTTATTGTTAATGCTGCATTAGCATAATTTTCGCGAAAAAATTTCTTAACATAATTTAAAATGTCATTACAAGATATTCTGCAAAAGATTCTAGATGAAGCTAAATTAGAAATTTCTCAGATCCAAAAAGAACTGGAAAAAGAAAAAGCAGTTTTTACTGAAGAAATTGAAAAAGAAAAAACAAAGGAATTAGCTGAACTGGAAGAAAAAAAGAAAAAAGTTATTGAAAAAATTAATCAAAAGATTGATTTAATGGCCAGACGAGAAACTAAGCAAAAAATGTTAGCAGTTCGACATGAACTTATAACAAAAGCAATGAATTCTTTTGCGGAGTATTTAAATAATTTATCAGATGACAAATATGGTAAAATTCTGGAAAAATTATTTGCGGATTTTTCAAATACAGATGAAGGAGTTATCTTAGTTCCCGCGAAAAAAATGGAATTAATCAAAAAATTTGCTCCAAAAGGGTTTAAGGTTGAGATAGATGACTCAGTTAAAGGTGGATTTATCGCAAAGTTGGGAAAAGCAGAAGTTGATAACACTTTTTCGAATTTGGTTTTTTCAGAATTTTATAATGAAATTCGTGCATTTTTCGCGGAAAAATTAGGCTTAATCTAAAAGATTTATGAAAAAAGAATTTTTATTTCTCAGTGGGCGAATTAGCGCTTTGTCATCAAAGCTGTTAACAGACTCTCAGCTAGAGAGAATGGTTATGGCTAAGACACCTGATGATGCTTTTCGCGTATTGGTTGAGTTGCAATACGCCGATCAGTTTGATGATTCTACTCGAGCTCAAGATTTTCTAAAAGTTATTCAACAAGGATTGAAGGAAACAAAGAAAATGATTTTGGAGGGAACCGATAACGATGAGTCATTTGAATTTATTTGGAAGAATTTTGATTTAAATAATCTTAAAAGAGCCTTGAAAATTAAGTTTTTGGATAAAAAATCAGAAATAACAGATTTTTCTGAAGATAATGGTTTTAACTGGTTAGGATCTTTATCAAAGGAAGATATTTCACAGATAGTTTTCGCGAAAAAATTTGAAGATTTGAATGAATTACCTACTGAATATAAAAATGTTTTGATAAAAATTGAGGAAGAATTTGAAAAAACAGGTGATTTTCGCGAAGTGGAGCTAATGTTGGATCAAGCACATTTTGATTTTTTAAAGAAAGTAGCTGATGGAAAAGGTGTTCCATTTTTGAAAAAATGGCTTTCCTTGATAGCTGATTTTACGAATATTAGAACAGTGGCGAGGAATTTATTCATTTTTAATACAAATTTTTCGCGAAAAATGTTTTTATCTTACGGGACAATTAAATTTAAAGACTTAGAGTCTGTAAAATCTGTAGAGGATTTTGATAATTTGTTTAAAAAATACGAGTTATTTTCTTTAGAAGGCGTGTTGTCAGATAAACAAACGGTGGAAGAAAACATTATCAATTTAGAGAGAGCTTTGGCTAAAGAGGAAGATTTTTTCTTACAAATGGCAGAATCAGATGCTTTAGGAGAGATAGAGGTTCCCCTTGTTTATTTACATAAAAGAATTAAAAACGCGCGAAAAATTAAGTATGTGATGATGGCTAAGTTTTATGGAATGGC
>CAZYIR010000124.1:0-2593 GCA_964647165.1 uncultured Candidatus Peribacteria bacterium | reverse complement strand
CATATCAAAAATCGTCGTCACTCCCGCAGAAATCGCGGCCTTTGAACCAGTTTCAAAATCTTCTTTATAAGTGAATCCCGGATCGCGAAAATGGACATGCGGATCAAAAAGTCCCGGTATCAAAATTTTATTTTTCCCGTCAATAATTGTTTCAACTTCCTGCCCCGGAGGAAAACTCTGCATTTGACTAAACTCACCGGCAAAAACCCGCGAAATTTTGCCATCTTCGACAAAAACGCCTCCGACAAAATCTTGTGTCGCGTCAATTATTCGAATGTCTTTGATTAAAAGTTTGGACATCGTGTTTTACGAATTAATACTGGTCTAAAAATCGCGAACAGCAACTATTTCGTGCTACCGAAACTGATTTTTTCGCGGAACTTTTTTTCTTAATTTTTTTATCCTTTTTTTTCGCGTGAATTTTAGATTTATCAATCATAATTTTTTT
The DNA here is from genome assembly GCA_964647165.1 of uncultured Candidatus Peribacteria bacterium. GTDB lineage: Bacteria > Patescibacteriota > Gracilibacteria > UBA4473 > UBA4473 > JALVIB01. The sequence continues at coordinate 2,145 of CAZYIR010000124.1, read as the reverse complement.
TAAATATCTAAAAGAAGTATAAATTAATTTGTTTTTTTTGAAAAATGGATATTGATTATTGACTTTTTATTTAAAATACTTATTTTAGTGAAAATTTAAATGTGATAATTAGATGAATTTAAACAAAAAACTGGAAAATCCGGTATCGCCATTGGCAATTAGGAGTTATATTTTATCTATAATTTTTTCTGCAACACTGAATGTGAATAGTTTTTCTCAAACTTTGTCTTCAAATACCAAAGCTGAGGTTTCCAAAACAATTTCTTCTAACTCTAATAATAAATCTGGTGGCAAATTTGATGTTATAGTTGGCGACCCAATTATTATTTCAAATTCAGAAGATGCAGAAAAATATTCTACAGAAGATTTGATTGCTTATTTACAATTTGTTATCGAGAATATTAAATTTGTTATTGAGGATAACAAGCTCGAGAAATATTCTTTAAAAGAATTAGGGGGTTTTTTAAAATTAGAAGAATGGGAAAACAAAATTAAGGAGTGGGAAAATGGTGACAACACTTTTGATCGTGACGAGATAATTACGCAAATACTTGTTTGTCAAACATTTTATAATGCATGGAGGGGATAAATAGTTAAATTTTTTTGTAAAAGTAGTAGGAGATAAATTTATTTAATTTTTTTGCAATGAGGGTTATAATTTTCGCGAAATTTTATTTTTCCTAAATGACTATTATTAAATCCGTTTTCGCCCGCGAAATTCTTGATTCTCGCGGAAATCCTACCGTTGAAGTTGAAATGTCAGACGGCACACATACCGTTCTTGCGAAAGTTCCGTCGGGAGCTTCCACGGGAGTTCATGAAGCACTTGAGCTTCGTGATGGCGACAAATCTCGTTATGGCGGAAAAGGTGTTTTGCAAGCGGTGGCGAATGTAAACGAAATTCTCGCGAAAAAAGTTGTTGGTTTGGATTCGGAAAATCAGACTGAAATTGACCGTTTGATGTTAGAAATTGACGGAACACCAAATAAAGAAAAATTGGGAGCAAACGCCATTTTGGGAATTTCTCTGGCAATTGCGCGACTTTCGGCAAAATCTCGCGGGATTCCACTTTACGAATATTTAAACGAAAAATTCGCGGAAATTCATGGTGAAAAAGTAAAAATGATTCTGCCGCGACCGATGATGAATGTGATTAACGGTGGAAAACACGCTGATTCTGGTTTGGCGATTCAAGAATTTATGATTTTCCCCAAATTAGATACTTTCCGCGAAAATTTACGCGCGGGGGCGGAAACTTTTCATGCTTTGAAAAAAATTCTTACGAAAAAAGGAATGGCTACTTCTGTCGGAGACGAAGGAGGATTTGCACCGCGTTTACCAAAGGTTGCAGATGCTTTGGACACGATTATGGAAGCCATTGATACAGCAGGATACAAAGGAAAAATTGAGTTGGCAAGTGACCCAGCAGCTTCCGAGTTTTACGGGCCGGAGAACGGGGCCGAAGAAGGAAAATATTTAATCGACGGGAAAAATTTAAGTTCAGCGGAGTTGGTGGATTTTTACGGTGAAATTTTCGCGAAATATCCGTTGGTTTCACTTGAAGACAGCCACGCGGAAGATGATTTCGCGGGATTTATCGCGATGCAAGAAAAATTTGGTGACAAGTTTCAATTGGTTGGGGACGACCTTTTCGTCACCAATAAAAATCGTTTGCAACGCGGGATTGATGAGAAACAAGCGAACGCAATTTTGATTAAGGTAAACCAAATAGGAACTTTAACCGAAACTTTTGAAACAATTTCTCTCGCGAAAAAAAATAATTTTGGGACAGTGATTTCGCATCGTTCGGGAGAAACTTCTGACGATTTTATCGCGGATTTAGCGGTTGGGACAGGGGCCGGACAAATAAAAACAGGGTCACTTTCTCGATCAGACCGTATCGCGAAATATAATCAACTCTTGCGAATTGAGGAAAAACTAAAATAAACTCCGCGATTTTTTTGACTTTTGTTTTTTATTTTGTATTTTGCTATAATGTTTTAATTATTTTTTAGAATGTCTCAAAAAAAACAACAAGAAAAACAACAAGGATTTAAAATCACCTCAGATAGTTGGAAGTTAAAGGTTGAAAAACGGCCGGGAGAAACACAAGCAGATTTCCAAAAAAGACTTTTAAAGGCTGTA
>CAZYIR010000123.1:0-2446 GCA_964647165.1 uncultured Candidatus Peribacteria bacterium | reverse complement strand
TCGGTTAATTTCTGCCAATAAGTTTTTTGAAATTCGTTTTTTAAAACTTTATACCAACTCGGCTCGATTTTTGTCATCTTAAACAGTCTAACAAATCTTAAATTAATTGAGTAGAAAATTTCGCGGAGATTTTTCTATTTTCCGCGAAAAATTGTGGTTATGGTGTTTTTGTTATGCGATGTGATAATTCTAAATTTCTAAAATTTATGGTTTTAAGTATTTGAAAATCCCGCGAAATTTCCCTAAACTTCAATTATGATTTGGCAAGACTATTCGGTAGCGTTCTCTATTTTTGGATTAACGGTTAAATGGTACGGTGTTGCGTATGTTATAGGATTTTTTTTAACTACATATTTGGGGTGGTGGTTTTATAATAAAATTTCGCGTAATTCACGGGAGCTAGCTTTTGAAAGCTGGGAAGATTTAATTTTAGGAATTTTTTTCGCGGGAGTTTTAGGCGGACGACTGGGGGAATTTGTTTTTTATTCGCCGGAAGTTTTTTGGCAAAACCCTTTAGAAATTTTTCAAATTTGGCATGGCGGAATGTCTATTCATGGTGGATTTATTGGGGCGTTAATTTACGCGATTTTTTGGACAAAAAAACATTCAATTTCTTTTTGGAAAGTAGCAGATGCGGTAACTGTTCCTTTATCTATTTCATTGGGATTGGGGCGGATTACAAACTTTCTCAACGGAGAACTCGCGGGACTTCCAACTAATTCCAATTATGGTGTAATTTTCCCACATGTTGATAATTTATTGCGACATCCAACACAACTTTACGAATCACTAGGAAGTTTTATTCTCGCGGGTATTTTATTTTTAGTATTCAAAAAATATGGAAAACAAAAAAAAGTTTTAACTATAGTTTTTTTGCTGGGGTATGGAATAACTCGTTTTATAATAGAATTTTGGAAAACTCCAGACGGTTTGGAGCTTTGGGGAATGTTTATAGGGCAATGGCTTTGTTTGGTTATGATTTTTGTAGCACTTTTTCTTATTTTTTCGCGAAAAAATATTTAATTTTCAAACAATGAATGAGTTTATTGCCATTTCCCGCGAAATTTTACAACAAGAAGGTGTCTTGTATTTATCTTTAAAAATAATTCCCAACGCTCAAACCACTAAATTTGTAGAACTGATGAACGGAGAAGAAAGCGTATTAAAAATTCGCGTGGCGGCTGTTCCCGAAAAAGGGCGCGCCAATAAAGAAATTATTAAGTTTTTAAAAAAAGAATTTTCAGCTTCGCAAGTAGAAATAGTTTCAGGGTTAACAACTGCTCAAAAATTAGTAAAAATTTCTAAATAGATTTTCGCGAAATTTTTTTTATACTGACAGAAATGGCTAAATATAAATATAAATTACGGCAAGCACAGGAAAATCGCGCTCAATCCAAATTTGCAAAAAAAAAATTAGGACAGAATTTTTTAAATGATCCCGTTTTGAGGGACAGAATAATTGATTTAGCCGGAGATATAAAATCCCGCGAAATTTTAGAAGTTGGTCCGGGTTTGGGGTTTTTAACAGAAGAAATTTTACGACGCGGAGCGAATTTAACAGCTATTGAATTAGATATTCGCAGTATTGATATTTTAAATAAAAAATTCGCGGATTTTAAAAACTTAAAATTAATTCATGGTTCAATTTTAGAACAAGATTTGGATCGAATTTTTGCACAAAAAAATTATTCAGTAATTGCTAATATACCTTATAATATTACAGCACCAATTTTGCGTAAATTTTTTTCAGAAACAAAAAATAAACCACAAACAGCGATTTTGATGGTGCAAAAAGAAGTTGCAGAAAAAATTTCGCGGACAAAAGCTGAAAAAACCAAAATAATTAAAGGGCGTTCAATTTTATCTATTGCGGTGGAAATTTTCGCAGAAGTAGAAAATTGTTTTGTAGTTGATAGGATGATGTTTTCACCAGCTCCACGGGTTGATTCAGCTATTATAAAATTGAAATCTCGCGAAAAACCACTGGTTGATAAAGATTTGGAAAAAGATTTTTTTACAGTAGTACAAGCGGGATTTGCCGAGAAAAGAAAAAAATTGGCTAATCATTTAGGTAAATTTTTTGGTTGTAATTCGAGTGATTTGCTTGGTAACATTGATGGTGATAAACGCGCGGAGACACTTGAGATTGAAGAATGGATTGAAATTGCCCGCAATTTTCAGAAAATTTCGCGGAAATTTCGTTCTTAAAATTTAAATTCGTGGTAGAGGAATTTTATCAGCTAATACTTCTTTTCTACCGCGTCCTTCAAATTCCCATTTCTTTAAAAATTCAGGTGTCACTTCTGGAGTAGGATAATTCCCGTCAAATACACCAGTATGAAAACCGTCAACTTCCGGATTTCCAGCTTTGGCTGAAGCCACTAAGTCTTCTACGGTTTGATAAAATAATTCATCAGCTCCAATGGCTTTACAAATTTCTTTTTCG
>CAZYIR010000122.1:0-7610 GCA_964647165.1 uncultured Candidatus Peribacteria bacterium | reverse complement strand
AAAATAAAAAATTACCTTATTTTTAACATAAATACTTAATTGCGAAATTTTATCCTTGATCTGGGAGCTCGCTCAAATCATCAAATAAAGATGCTGAAATAGGATTTTTCCAATCCAATTCACGACATTTTTTATCTGAATCAATTTTATAAATTGTTCCCGGTAATGGCGAAGTAATACAAGTATCTTTTAAATTTGGCAATTTGGCTAATTTTTCGCGGAAAACACGCATTGATTCTTCCTCTCCATGAACAATAAAGATATCTTTGGGGCTCCCTACGCCTTTGGCAAATCTTAGTAATCCCTTTTGGTCAGCGTGCCCGGAAAAAGCATTAAAAATTACTATTTCCATCCGCACTTGATATTCTTTTCCAAAAATTTTCACCATTGGTTCTCCTTCTACTAAGCGTCTTCCCAATGTATTCTGCGCCATGTACCCAACAATTAACAAGGTGTTTCGCGGATCCTCAATATTATTGGCTAAATGATGTCTAATTCTTCCTGCTTCAATCATCCCACTGGCCGAGATAATAATAGCCGGCCCAGTAAACTCGTTTAAGGCTTTTGAGTCTTCAACCGTTCGCGTAAATTGTAAACCGTTTTTTTGGTCTAAAAAAGGCGCTTCCCCTCGGTCAACCATTGCTAATAATTCATCATCAAAACATTCCGGATGCAAACTAAAAATCTCAGTTGCTCCAGTAGCTAATGGCGAATCAACAAAAATGGGAATTTGTGGAATTTTTCCTTGTGATTGAAGTTCACGAATCACATATAAAATTTCTTGTGTCCTTTCTACGGCAAAGGCTGGAATAAAAACTTTTCCACCTCGTTCAAACGTTTTATTAACCGTTTCCGCGAATTTATTCATAACATCTTCAATTTCGTCGTGAAACCGATTTCCATAGGTTGATTCTGTAATTAAGATATCTAGATTTTCCAACTGAACAGGATCTTTTAAAATTGGAAGTTTTTTGCGTCCTAAATCACCAGTAAATCCCAAACGAATATTTGTTTCTGTTTCTTCGTCACGAATTTCCCATTCTTCAACTGCTGATCCTAAAATATGACCAGCATCGTGAAAAGTAACATAAACTCCCGGCACTACGCGAAATTTTTGACCATAAGATACTGATCGAAAAAGAGGAATCGTTTTTTCCGCATCTTGCATGGTATAGAGAGGTTCAATACTGGGATCTTTCATTTTCTTTTTAACCCATTCCGCATCTTTCTCTTGAATATAAGCTGAATCTCTCAACATTATTGAACACAAATCTCGCGTAGCGTGTGTAGAATAAATCGGTCCTTCATATCCGTTTTTTACCAAAAGTGGCAAAGCTCCTGTATGATCAATATGGGCATGACTTATAACCACCGCGTCAATTTCTTTGGCATCAAAAGGAAATTTTAAGTTAGCTTTAATAGCCGCCTTTCGTTTCCCCTGAAAAAGACCGCAATCTAAAAGAATCTTTTTTCCATTGATATGTAAAAGGTGTTTTGATCCTGTTACTCCGTGAGCAGCACCCGAAAATTCAATTTTCATTATTTTTTGTTTTTATTTTCGGTTAATTATACTCAAAATTTCGCGGAAAATCAAATGTAATATAAATTCTATAACTTTCTATAATTTCTAAAATAAAACCGAACAAAAAAGAAAAGAAAAGAAAAGAAAAGAAAATAAAATAATTCTTAAAGGACATTATAAGTTAACCGCTTCAGAAAACTCGTTAATTGATTCTTGTCCTTGATTGATTCCTTCGCGAATTTTTTCAATTGATTGCTGGAATTTTTCTATGGAATCTTTTAAGTTTTGGTATCTTTTTTCCAAATCGTTTATTTTTTGTTCCAATTCCTGTTTTTTCGCGGAAAATTCCGCTTTTTTGGCTTCAATTTGTTTATTTATAGCTTCCAGTCTTTCCTGAACGGTTAAATCGGGATCAGTAATGTTTTTAAGTTCTTGTTGTTCTTCAATCAGTTTGTTTAAAGGATTTAAATATTTATCTTTTAACGATAAATATTGTTCTTCCAGGTGTGATTTTTCCGCGAAAAATTTCTTTTTTTGATCAGCGTAGGAAAAGTTTCCAATATAAGTTTTTAGATCAACTACCGGAGTTACCACTAATTGCTGAAATTTCGCGGGATTTTTTTGATTGAACACAAATAATCCCACGGCAATAATAAAAATGTATCCTAAAAACTTATTCATTAAATAAATCAGCTAGATTTCCGCGAAATTTTTTAATTCGTTCTACAGCTCGTTGGATATCGGCATAGCTGTTTTGTTGGCGGGTAATATTTTTTTTGTAACGCAATCGTCCCGGTAAAAATCCGTTAACCCTGATGGTTGTTTGGCAATAAGGACATTCTACATTAAAGATAAGCCCCGACCCGCTATGCATTACGATATTTGTTTCTCCATGATATAAATCTCGCTCCCCACAGTGAGGACAACTCATTGTGCTGAAAACATGATTTATAATACGGCGAATTTCACTGTCTTTCATCAAACCTAATTTTATTCATTCTTTAAAAAGAAGCAAATTTTGCCTTTTTTGGAAATTTCGCGGAGTTATTTGTTTTAAATAAGATTAATTAATTTTGTCCATAAATTTCGCGTGGTTTAGCTCCTCGACTTGGTCCGATAATTCCGCGTTCTTCCATTTGATCTAAAATTCGTGCTGCCCGCGCATACCCAATTTCCAGTCTTCGTTGTAAAAAAGACGCGGATGCTTTTTTGTTTTGCAAAACAATTTCTACTGCTTGAGAATAGAGTTTATCTAATTTTTCATCGTCAGTTTCTCGTTGCGGAAGACCAGCAGTCAAAACCTTTCCTTTAGCCATTCCTTCAATTGATTGTTGCGTTATTTCGTCATTTCCAATAGCTTCAGGGAACTGTAATTTGAAAAAATTTGTTAAACGAGAAACTTCTTCATTGGAAATATAAATTCCTTGAATTCTGGTCAAGTTCCCCGAGTTGCCGTCCAAATAAAGCATATCTCCTAATCCTAATAAACTTTCTGCTCCCATTCCGTCAATAATAGTTCGCGAATCAATTTGTGAAGAAACTTTGAAAGCGATTCGCGCTGGCAAGTTGGCTTTAATTAATCCGGTTACAACATCAACCGAAGGGCGCTGAGTGGCGATAATTAAGTGCATTCCGACAGCTCGCGCCAGTTGCGCAATTCGCACTACCGCCGCCTCCACATCTTTTCCTGCCACCATCATTAGATCAGCCAGCTCATCAATCACAATAACAATGCGTGGTTCTTTTTTCTCCGCGAATTTTTCATTATACTGATCTAAATTAACAACTCCCGCTTCGGACAACATTCTATAACGACGATTCATTTCCGCTACCGCCCAAGCTAAAGCCGAAACTGATTTTTCAGGTTCCACAATTACCGGAGTTAAAAGATGCGGAAGTCCTTTATAACGATTTAATTCTACTCGTTTAGGGTCAATTAAAATCAGCTTTAAGTCTTCTGGTGAATTATTCCAAAGCAACGAACACAAAAAGGCATTCATTCCCACCGACTTCCCGGAACCAGTTTTCCCCGCCATCAAGAGATGAGGCATTTTGGCCAGATTAACGACTATTGGTTTCCCTGAAACATCGCGTCCCACCGCTAATTTCAGAATATCTTTAGATTTTGTCCAAGCTTCTGATTCAATAATTTCGCGCATACTGACATTGGCGCGTTTTTCATTTGGAATTTCAATTCCAACCAAGCTTTTCCCGCGGATAGGGGCTTCAATTCTAATATTTTCAGCAGCCAAAGCCAACGCCAAATCATTTTTTAGCGAAGTAATTTTGGTTAATTTAACTCCAGCGGCCGGTTCTAAAGTAAACTGAGTTACGGTCGGTCCGACATGAACCGATTTCATAGTTACTTCAATTCCAAATTGGGCTAATTTCTCGCGAATTTTTTCGGCGGATTCTCGTAATTTTCTTTCATCGGCCACCACTCGCGAAGGATTGTTGTCCAAAAGATCAACTGTTGGGGGATGCCAAGTTCCAACTAATTTTTGGTGCATTTTTTCTTCAATTTTTTCTTCTTCAGTTTTTTCCAATTTATTGGTTGCGGATTTTTTTGATGTAGATGTATTAGTATCCAAGATTTCTAATTCGTTTTGGAAACGACTAGAAGTTTTTTTCGCGGACTTTTCTTTGGCAATTTCAGCTTTAGCTTCATCCAGAATTTTTTTCTGAATATCTCCAGTAGTGTCTTCTATTTTTAATTCGTTACATTTTTGGCGACACTTGGAATCAAGGGAAGAAGATAATTTTCGCGAAAAAATTTCCGACCAATGGATTCTAAATCCAATGGTGGCGGTTATCCAAGCTAATCCAAAAAGTAAAATTCCGGCTACCCAGTCTCCCAAAAATTCTCGCGGGAAAAACCCAATAGTAAAACCGATAATTCCTCCACGTGTTTCAGCCAAAGCCAAAGATTCACTTTGTGGTAAAGTTAAATTTATAATACCTAAAATTGCCGATAAAAAAGTTAGCAGAGAAATTATTCGCACAGGAGACCATTCATAGTAAAAAGGATGTTTGCGATCATCTGGGTTTTTGGTAAAAATAAATATCCCACCGATAGCCATTAGAATTAAAGGGATTAACCACAATCCTGTTCCGAAAAGCCAGCGAAATCCCGCGAAAATTTGTTTAGCCAGATCAGCCGAACTGAAAAATATGGCTACCAGAACCACTCCCAAAATAATCCAAGTCCAACCGATTATTTCTTTATAAATGGGGGTGTCTTTAAATTCGTTTAATTTTTTTTCGCGGGCTTTTTTCTTTTCCAATTTCTGTTTAGCCTTAGCTTTCGCTTTTTCTCGCAGAAGTTTCTGTTTTTCTTTTCGTTTTTCAGCTTCCAGCATTTTTTTCGCGGCTTTTTGTGCTTCTTTACGAAGAACACTAGCCGGAATTCTGACCGTTGGTGATTTTTTCTTTTTTCCAAACATCGTACAAAATTATAGTTCAACGATATAGAAAAGGCAAATTTAAACTTTTCTTTTCTGATTCTTGGTTGCTAAAAATTTCTTTTTTTTTAAACTCGGCTTGAATTTAAATTCCGCGAAATTTCTGCGAATTGATAAAACCCAAACGGTTGATAAAAAAATAACTGTAAAAAATGAACTTAAAAATAGGAATTGTCGGACTCCCCAATGTTGGAAAATCTACACTTTTCAACGCCTTAACGGGAGCTAAAAATGCCGCCGCTGAAAATTTCCCATTCTGCACCATTGATCCTAATGTGGGAGTTGTTAGCGTGCCGGATAAACGATTGGAAAAAATCGCGGAAATAGTTAATCCGCAAAAAATTTTACATTCTACTGTGGAGTTTGTGGATATTGCCGGTCTGGTTGCTGGAGCCAGTCAAGGAGAAGGACTGGGGAATCAGTTTTTGTCACACATTAGAGAATGTAGTGCGGTTGCTCATGTTTTACGAGATTTTGATGACCCCGATGTACATCATGTTTCAGCAAAAGTTAACCCGCGAGATGATTTTGAAGTTATTTTAACGGAGTTGGTTTTGGCTGATTTGGAGTCAGTTAACAAACAAATTGAAAGAACAACCAAAAAAGCTCGTTCGGGCGATAAAGAAGCCAAAACAAATTTGGAATTATTGGAAAAAATTCGCGGAACGCTGGAAACGGGAGAACTGGCCAGCTCTTTGCAAGCGGAGTTGGGAGAAAATTTCGCGGAACTAAAAAAGTTTCATTTATTAACAACCAAACCCTTTTTAATTGTTGCCAATACTTCTGAAGAGAATTTTATTAACTTTAAAGACGCGGAATTTCGCGAAAAATTAGGTAACAAATTTCCCTCAGTGCCGATAATTCCCATTTGCGCCAAAACAGAAGCCGAATTATCAGAGTTGGAACCAGCAGAACGCGCGGAATTTTTAAAAGAATTGGGAACAGATAAATCTGGTCTGGAACTTTTGACACAAAAAAGTTTCGAATTGTTAGGGTTGCAGAGTTATTTTACAGCAGGTGTTAAAGAAGTTCGAGCGTGGACGATTAGACAAGGAGATACGGCACCTCAAGCAGCCGGAGCAATTCATACCGATTTTGAAAAAGGATTTATTAAAGCTGATGTTATTGCCTATGATGATTTTATTAAATATGGTGGAGAAAGTGGAGCTAAAGAAGCTGGGAAAATGCGTATGGAAGGGAAAGATTATGTTGTGCAAGATGGAGATGTTATGCATTTTAAATTTAATGTTTAAAATTTCGCGGAAAAAATTTAGTTAAAATAAAAGGTTTTCAAGTTTTAAAAACCACAGATAGCTAAATTTGATTGACTTTTTATTGAAAATAAGCAAAAAAGGAAGAGATAAATCCCCCGCGAATTTATAATGGATGAACTGTCTTCAAATTATTCCGGTTTTGATATAAAACAAAAAACAGCTCCGGCCTCTTTGGAAGCCGAAAGATCGGTTTTGGGGTGTGTTTTGTTGGATAAAGAAGCAATTGTAAAAATTGCGGATTTATTAAGTGTAGATGATTTTTATCACGATCATCATCGGTTTGTTTATGAAACGGTTTTAGAACTTTTTAACAAATCTCAACCAGTAGATTTGGTAACAGTGGCAACCGGCTTACAAGCAAGAAATAAATTGGAAATTATTGGAGGACCGGAATTTCTCGCGGAATTACAAGAAGAAGTTCCTACCGCCACACATGTTTTTCAATATGCTCAAATAGTAAAACATCGAGCTACTTTGCGAAATTTGATAAAAGCGGGACAAGATGTGACCGCTCTGGGATATAACACTGAAAAAAGCGCCAAAGAACTTTTGGAAGCGGCTGAAAAACGAATTTTTTCTATTTCTCAGCAATTTATCAAAGACAGATTTGTACCAATTAAAGATGTTTTAATAAAAAGTTACGAGAAGTTTTGTGAAATCGCGGAAAATCCAGAAGTGGCCGGCAAGGACAGGATTTCAACCGGATTAAAAGATATCGATCGTGTTTTGAACGGAGGATTTAACGCTTCGGATTTAATTGTTTTAGCTGCGCGTCCTTCAATGGGAAAAACCGCTTTGGCCTTAAAAATGGCTCAACATGCAGCTATTCGGTTGGGAAAACACATTGGAATTATTTCTTTGGAAATGTCTAAAGAACAAATTGTAGAGCGAATGTTTGTATCAGAATTGGAAATAGATTCTTGGAAATTACATAAAGGGAAACTTGATGAACGAGATTTTGAAAAAATGGGACCGGTTATTGATAAACTTTCCAGCGCTCCAATTTTTGTTGATGATTCAATGGGAAGCACAATTTCTGAACTTCGAGCAAAAGCTCGTCGTTTACAAATGGAGTATGGATTGGATTTATTGATTATTGATTATTTGCAATTAATGTCGGGAGGAGAGAAATCGTTTAATCGAGTACAGGAGATTTCAGAAATTTCGCGGAATTTAAAAGGGCTGGCTCGAGAATTACATATTCCAATCGTCGCTTTGTCACAGCTTTCAAGGGGTGTTGAAAGTCGTCAAGATAAAAGACCGATTTTATCGGATTTAAGAGATTCCGGATCAATTGAACAAGACGCTGATGTGGTAATGATGCTTTATCGTGATGATTACTATAACGAAGAC
>CAZYIR010000121.1:0-6132 GCA_964647165.1 uncultured Candidatus Peribacteria bacterium | reverse complement strand
ACCTTTTGTGGGCTCAGTGGAAATTACAATTTGAGTTTTTGTTTGATTTGCCCGCTCCGTTGGACGGAAAAAACTTGCTAAAATCTTTTACTAACCTTACAAAGTAGCTGATGCACAGAATTTTTGTCTCGATTTTCGGTGAAACAAAAAATGAACTTTTGGCGATGATTGAAAATTCGCGGAATTTTACGAATAATTTTGAGTTACGGTTTGATTTATGTGGTGACTGGAAATTTAAGGAAAAAAATCTCCGCAAAATTTTTCCGAAAAATGCAACTATTATTTTTACAGACAAAATGTCTGATTCTGCTGATGAGAAGAGGTTAAGAAATAGTTTAATTTCCCGCGAAAAAAATAATTTTGAATTAATTGATTTTGATTTAAAAAATCTAAGTCCGGACTTGGTACGCGATAAAAATATGTTTGAACTTGATTTTCTAATCTCCGCTCACCTTTTTGAAAAATTTTCTCGCGAAAAAACTAAAGAAACTATAAACAAATTACTCCAAATTCCCGCGAAATTTTATAAACTCGCCGTTAATCTCGATACTTGGGAAGATTTACAAGAATTTATAAGTTTGAGCAAAAATCTTGAACAAGGAAAATGGATTCTGGCGGGCATGGGCAAGTTTGGAAAAATTTCTCGCGTAATTTTCGCGAAACTGGGATTTGCAACTTTTGCGGGAATAAAAAATCGCGAAGTAGCGTCTGGACAAATTGATATTGAAACACTAAATAATTTATTATCATGAACACTTTTGGAAAAATTTATCGGCTGACGAGTTTTGGCGAATCGCACGGAAAGGCGATTGGTGGTGTGATTGACGGAATTCCCGCGAATTTAGAAATTGATTTGGCGGAAATTCAAAATGAGTTAAATCGCCGTCGTCCCGGGCAAAACGAGCTAACAACTCCGCGTCAGGAAAAAGATAGAATTGAAATTTTGTCGGGTTTAGAGGACGGAAAAACTCTCGGTTCACCGATTGGGTTTTTGGTGCGAAATGAAAACATCAGACCGCAAGATTACGACAAAATTTCGCGGGATTTTCGTCCCGGACACGCGGATTTCACTTATCAGGAAAAATACGGAATCTTGGCCAAAAGTGGCGGCGGGCGCGCCAGTGCGCGTGAAACAATTTCGCGCGTAGTTGCCGGAGCGTTTGCTAAACAGGTTTTGAGAAAAAACACTGAATTAAAAATTTCCGCGAAAATTTCCGAAATTCACGGTGAACAAAATCCCGCGAAATTTGAAGAAATCATTCTCCAAGCGAAAAATGAGGGCGACAGTGTCGGCGGAATTATTGAATGTCGTGTGGAAAAAATGCCGATTGGACTGGGTGAACCGGTTTTTGATAGACTGGAAGCAGATCTCGCGAAAGCGATGCTCTCAATTCCGGCTACCAAAGGATTTGAAATTGGAGCCGGATTTTCCGCGACAAAAATGAAAGGAAGCGAACACAATGACGAAATGAAAATCGCGGAAAATGGCGAAATTGAGTTTCTGACAAACAAGGCGGGCGGTGTGTTAGGCGGAATTTCTAACGGAAACGATTTAATTTTTCGCGTAGCTTTCAAGCCAACTTCAACTATTCAAAAACCTCAACAAACCGTTTCTATTTCCCGCGAAAATTCGGTGCTGGAAAATGTCGGCGGACGCCATGATCCGTGTGTTTTGCCGCGCGCTTTACCGATTGTCGAAGCTATGACCGCGCATGTTTTGCTCGACCATTTCTTGCGAAATAAAACCCTTCAAATATGAAAACAATTGAATTAAAAATTCCTGTTTCAGAAAAAGTTTGTCCGCTAAAATTTTTCGCGGGGAAATCTGATTTATTGGTAGATTTACAAAAAATTCGCGGTAATTTCACGCGCGCGCTGGTCGTGACCGATGAAAATATCTGGCAAGCACAGAAAGATTTTTTTGTAGAACTGGATTTGGAAGTTTTTATCTTGCCTGCCGGGGAAGAATCTAAAAATTTGGAAAATCTCGCGAAATTAACCGAACGAATTTCCCGCGAAAATTTGGACCGGCAAAGTTTATTGATTGGAATTGGTGGCGGTGTCGTGACAGATTTGACGGGATTTGCGGCAAGTATTTACCAGCGCGGAATTTCGTTTGTGCTAGTGCCAACTTCGCTATTGGCGATGGTGGACGCGGGAATTGGTGGGAAAACAGGAATTGATACTGATTGGGGGAAAAATCAGTTGGGAACTTTTGCCTTTCCCGAAACGGTTTTGATTTGTCCTGAATTCCTCGCGACTTTACCTGAAAAAGAGTTGCGTAACGGTCTCGCGGAAATGCTCAAACACGGAATAATTGCAAACAAAAAACACTTTTCAGATTTAGCGGAAATAATTTCGCGGGATTTTGACTGGGAAAAAATTGTCCCTTTTATCAAAAATTCTGTCGAAATAAAAACCAATATCGTTCAGTCAGATTCTCGCGAAAAATCGGGGGAACGAATAAAACTAAATCTTGGACACACCTTTGCTCACGCGATTGAAGCCGTTTCCAATTATGAAATTCCACACGGACAAGCCGTGGCGATTGGATTGAAACTTTCCGCGAAATTTGGCGAAAAAATAGGAATTGCTGATCACAAAACGGTTGATGAAATTTCAACGGTAATTAACCAACTTTTCCCGCGAAAAAACGACTGGGAACTCGCGGAGCTTTGGAAATATATGACAACTGACAAAAAACGAAAAGATGAGATAATTCAGTTTATAATTCCGCGAAAAATCGGGGAAATCGTGATAAAGGAGGTCGCGATTGATAAATTAGGATAATTTTTTCGCGGAAAACTCGCCTGTCGTCATGGCAAGAAACGCCGTGACGAAACAATCTCCCTTACTGTTTATTTTCCGCGCTGATCGAAAATTTCTATCATCTCCGCTAATTTCGCGGAATTTTCCACTTTAGTTTTATCTAAATCTGGCTGAAAAGTAAGTTGGGCGACTTCTCGATAAAATGGTAGTCGTCGCGCGAAATTTTCGCGAATTTCGGTTTCTAAATCTTTATCCGCTTCCAAGCGGGGCCGACTCCCCTCTTTTTTAGTCAAACGAGAAATAAGTTCGTTTATCGGAATATCAATGAAAATTGTTTGCTCGGTTTTTAAAAATTCGCGGTTTTTTGCTAATTCAATAATTCCTCCCCCCGTCGCACAAATCCCGCGAAATTTTTTCGTTTCTTGTAAAATTTCACTTTCTTTTTGACGAAAATTCTCCCAGCCATTTTTTGCAACAAATTCGCTAATATCTCCGAATTTTTCGCGGAAAATTTCGTCTAAATCCACAAACGGTAAATCTAAAATCTTAGCTGCACCTTTTCCTAAGGTGGACTTTCCGCTTCCTCGAAATCCGATTAGAAAAATTCGCATCATCAATAATAGTTTAACAGAAAATCAGAAAATTTCGCGTGTTCCACATTCTGCGGTGGAAAAATAAAAATCGCCCCCAAAGAGCGATTTCTATTTTAAATTTTAATCTGTTTTCAACTAGAATCCAGTACTCACTCCGTCCGCTGCTGTCAATAATGTATTTACCAAAGCGAATGAGATCAAAACAACTACAATTCCAATAGCGGCATACATAAGAACTTTCTTGGCTTTTTCTGTTTCTTCTCCTCCAGATGTAATGTAAAGGAATCCTCCATAAATCACCATAATAGTGGCAATCAATCCTAAGAAATAAAGTATGAAGTTAACAATTTTTCGCGCAATGGCTCGGAAAGATCCTTCTCCGGCAGTTGCTTGAGAAATATTGGCCGGATTATCTGCAACATCAATAAGTTGAGCGTGCGCTGTCATATCTACTCCAAAGTGAGTAAATAAACCAAATGCTAGGAATAAACCGAGAACGGGTGCGATGAATTTTTTCATTTTTTTGTGTAAATATGTTATAAGTTCGGGTAATTATACCTGAAAGTTGAAAGGAAAACAAGTAGTTTCCACTAGTTCAGGTAAATTTTCGGACAATTTTATAGTTTTGGCAAATTTTTTTTGAGTTTTTTTGAAATTATTAACCGACAAGAATTTAGATTTTTCGCGAAATTTTAACTATAATAAGAGAAATGAGTCTGACTTTACCTCTGGAAAAAGCTTTACGAACAACAAAAAGCCATTTACAAAAATTGGCCAAGCTTGGAATAAACAATGTCCGTGATTTGTTAGAATATTTTCCGCGAAATATTGAATCAACTGAAATAACTTCCAGTATTTTAAATATTCAATTGGGCGCCAAAAACACTGTTTATGGCAAACTTTATGATTTACGGATTGAAAAGACACAACGCGGTAAAAAAATAGGACAAGCGGTTTTGATTCTGGATGACAAATCAGAAATTGAAGTTATTTGGTTTCATATTCCGTATCTTTTAAAAAATATATCGAACGGAGCGCGCGTTTATTTGGTGGGAAAAATTTCGCGGAGATTTGGAGAAATTCAAATATCAAATCCGGAAATACATTTACATAAAGATGTTCACATCGGAAGATTGCGAGCTATTTATTCCGAATCCCCACCACTTACCAGTAAATGGTTACGCGAAAAAATCACGGGATTACTTCCTCTGGCCAATGATTTTCCGGAAATTCTCCCGCCTCAAATACTGAATGAATTTGGTTTTCCGCGAAAAAATGAAGCAATTCGTGCCATTCATGCTCCTCAAAATGCTGAGGAATGGCAACTGGCTCGAAAACGACTTTCTTTTGAAGAAATTTTTGAAATTCAAGTTCGTGTTCTCCGAGAAAAATTTTTTCGCGAAAAATTCACAAAAAATCATTATCAAGTAAAAATCGATGCTGAAGCTGTTAAATCTGATTTAGCAACTCTTCCTTTCGAGTTAACTTTTGCTCAAAAAAAAGTACTCTTTCAAATTTTAAAAGATTTTGAAAAAGATCGTCCCGCACATCGCTTAGTTCAAGGAGATGTGGGGAGCGGAAAAACTGTTGTAGCTTTTCTGGCGGCCGCTTCTCAAGTTCGTGCCGGCAACCAAGTTGTAATTTTGGCGCCAACCGCTATTTTGGCTCAACAACATTTTCGAAAAGCGCTGGAATTTTTTCGCGGAATCCCTCACGGAGATAAAATTCGCGTGGAATTGCTTATCGGAGCAACTACTGCCAAAAATAAAAAAATAATCAAACGCGATTTAGCTTGTGGTCAAATTCAAGTTCTTATCGGTACTCACGCCGTTTTGACAGAAGATACTGTATTTAAGAAACTCGGTTTAGCCGTTATTGACGAACAACACCGGTTTGGAGTTAAACAAAGAGATATTCTCGCGAAAAATTATTCACATGTAATTGCTATGACCGCCACTCCCATTCCGCGAACTTTAGCTTTAACGATCTATGGGAACCAAGATTTATCAGTAATTGATGAACTCCCTCCCGGACGCAAAATAGTCCAAACAAAAATAATTTCCACGCTGAAAGAAAAACAATTTTTAAATTCGTTTGTGCGTGATCAAATAGAAAAAAAACGACAAATATTTTGGGTTTGTCCTTTGGTTGATGAATCGGATAAAATCGAAGCCAAAAGTGTTTTACAAGAATATGAAAAAATTTCGCGGGAATTTTTCCCGGACAAAAAAGTGGAATTCTTACACGGAAAACTAAAACCTCGCGAAAAAACAAGTATAATGGAACGATTTAAAAACGGAGAATTTGATATTTTGGTTTCCACTTCTGTAATTGAAGTCGGAGTAGATATTCCGCGCGCCACCGTCATGGTAATTGAAAATGCTGAAAGATTCGGGTTAGCGCAATTACACCAATTTCGTGGAAGAATCGGACGCAACGATATGCAAAGTTATTGTTTCTTGGTTTGCGGAAAACCCGATGATAAAAGCAAAATTCGCTTACAAGCTTTAGAAAAATATCACCAAGGACAAAAATTGGCTGAAATTGATTTAAAAATTCGCGGAATGGGAGAAATTTACGGAACTAAACAAGCTGGAATGCCAAATTTTAAAGTTGCTGATTTAAGTGATTTACAAATGCTTCAAGACACACGAGATTGGGCTTTAAAAATTCTCCGCGAAAATTTAAGTCTTGATAAATACCCAACTCTAAAAACACGCATTGAAAACCAAAAAGTCTATTTCTAAAGAAAATTTCGCGGAAATCTTAG